>JAUWTM010000163.1 GCA_030614715.1 Planctomycetota bacterium | reverse complement strand
GTATGGTTCCAGTCTCTGTAATGACTTTGTGGTTGAAATCCCCGTTGCTCTCGACAGATTCAACCCCGCAGTCCGTGAATATTTCAATTCCCATGTTCCTCAGCGATGTATCCAGTCCGTTGACGATATCACCCGGATCGACAAACCCGTCCTCCGGTGAGAAATTCGCTCCCAGCACCTCCGATATGTCGAGATCCGGAAGAATCTCACTGACCTCGCCGGGTGTTAACCTCCTGACTGCATCGACTCCCTGTGCGTGCTGAAGCTCAAGTGCCCTGTTCAGGCCGTCCAGCTTCTCTTTAGAGCGCGCAAAGAACATGTACCCGTACTGCTGGTACTCGAAATCAGGGTTTATTTCCACCGCGAACCTGTCACGGTAAAACGCCTGTGAGTATTTGGACATCCGCACGTTTGGTGCTGTAGTAAACTGAGACCGTACGCCTCCGGCTGCCTTCTGAGTTGCACCAGAACCGAGAAGCGACCGTTTCTCCAGCACAACAAGGTCGGTCTCGCCGCGCGATGCGATCTCCCACGCCGTGAAGAGTCCCATGACACCTCCACCGATAACCACATGTTTCGCTGTAGTTCTTATGCCCGTCATATTGCTGTAATTGTACCGTACATTTGAGTAATAATTGTAAGTAATTCTGATTGTACAATACAATTCAACAATTCAACTTTATATGTAGTATTATTAATTCAATTATTTGCTTGATGTAATTTGTTGGGAACTATCTTTAACACTTAACTCAAATTATTAAAGTGTAGTTAATTACAAATAGAATTTGACTTTTAGTAAATATATACTTTAAACTCTGAATTGTATTATAAATCAACTAACGGAGCCGGAGTTATGTTCAAACAAACAAAGAAGAAAGCCGCAGACCTCGCGAAGGAACTCAAGCGGGAAATTAAGATGCTTGAGGCTGAACTCGGTCACAAAAAGCAGTTACTTGCAACGCTGGGAGAACTGGATAGGAAAACCCCCTTTGGATTTAGGAGAGGACCCGGACGTCCTGCGGGAACAAGGCCTAAAGCCTCGGTTGCCATGCGTGGACGGCCTGCTGGTCGAACGAAGCGTCCTGTCAGGAGGAAGTCGAAGAATCGTGATATCGTGCTTGATGCCGCTAAGAAGCTGAAGGGCAGGTTCTCACTGGCGGATCTCAGGAATGAGATCCTCAAGAAAGAGCCTAAGTTCGGTGGGAAATATGCATCGGGTACGATTCTCGCTGTGTTGAAAAATACACCAGAGGTCAAGAAAATTGGCAGGGGTACATACAAACTGACAGGTGGACGCAGAAAATGATTTGAATTTAATCCAATTTTGACCTTGAATAAATGCCACCGTGTTCCGGTGGCTTTTTTATATTCAAGTTAACGATTTCATGAGATCATTATTGTATATTCAATTCAGAATTCAATTCATGGATAACACTCAATGCGGCGTTGTCGTCTGCTTCCTCCGCTAATTCCTGCGCGACCTCCAGGTGAACATTCGCTTTATCCATATCGTCTCGTTCAATATATAATTCTGCCATCTTAATGCGTAATTCATACCCGATTTCAGTTACGCTCAATGCGATTGCTAGGTGATGAAGTGCCTTGTCATCGTCCCCGGCTTCGAGGGCAAGACGGCCGTATGCGAGATGGCCCGGGACGCTCTCAGGCTCCCATCCAAGCGCTATCCACATGAGATCCATTGCTTCCGTGATTAATTCAGTCCTGCCGGCATCGTCTTCCGTCACGTCTTCAAGAACCATCCTTGCGAAATTCAGGCTTGCGACACTCCTGTATGTATCATCACCTTCCACTGCCAGAAGTATCCTTGCCTGTTCGAGCCCTTCATTAATACGTCCTGACCTCTGAAGGCCGGTCATGTATGCAAACCGGGCGTGGATGTCATCAGGATCGGCTTCGAGAGCAGCCTCAAATTCAGTCAGATCCGGAGGAGGGGGTGGATCGGCGTTCTCATCGGGCATTTCGACCTCGGCAGGGGGAACGGCAAGCTGGTATTCAGGTTCACCGTTCTCATCTGTGCCAGGGTCACACCCGATTGACGTAAATAACATACATAAGACAGCCATGATCGGCAGGAATCGATACATATTGCACCATCCGTATTACTCTGGACGTAAGTATATCAAAACACGGGCGTTGAAAGTTAAGTAATTCATACTCTGGTATAATTCGCCCGGGACGCATTCATGGAAGAGCCTCCACAGGGATACAGCCAGCTTACACGCTCATTCGTTGTCGGACTCCTGATCGCGTCGGCAGGTGTTCTGGCGATTGAATTCGGACTGTCAGTCGCAGTTCTGGAAATCGCCATGGGCTTCGTCGCGCGGAACGTAATCGGCATCTACGATGTTGCCTGGGTTGAATTTATTGCTGACTTCGGTCTGATTACCCTGATGTTCATCGCCGGATTTGAAGTCGACCTCCCGATGCTCCGAAAAAACATTAAGAAAAGTTCGGTTGTCGGCGGTCTCAGCTTCATCATACCGTTCGCAGGGGTGTATATCCTCGCACTGCTTCTAGGAATGGAACACTTGAGAGCGGTCATCTTCGCGATCTGCATGTCGACCACAAGCCTCGCACTTGTATTCCCTGTACTGAAGGAACAGGGAATACTGGAATCCTCGCCCGGACAGTTCCTGCTCTCCAGCGCTATGGTCGTGGACATCTTAAGTGTCATAGCTCTCCTTGTGTTCTTCATCAAACCGACCTGGCAGCTCGCACTTGGCGGGGTAGCCGTTGTGATCATCATCCTGCTGGCTCCGCGGTTATCCAGATGGCTGTTCGGAAGGTGGCGCGGTAACCTGGTCGAGATGGAGGTCAGGTTCATCCTGTTCACCCTTATCGCACTGCTTTTCATCGGGTCTGTGTCCGAAATTCACGCTGCCCTGACCGGATTTGTGTTCGGTGTGGTAATGAGCTCCATCCTCAGGAAGCACTACCAGGTCGAAGAAAAGATCAGGAACATACTTTTCAGCTTCTTCGCCCCGGTATTCTTCTTCCACGCCGGTACCATGATGGACATCAGCCAGTTTAACTGGCGCGATGCCCTCTATGTGATCACATTCGCACCGGCGGCCTTTCTGCTTAAGTTCGGTGGGAGTTATTACCCGTTTAAGTGGTACAAATGTCAGCTCTCCAAGTTCGCTTCGATCCTGTTTAATTACCGCCTTTCATTTGCGATTGTCGCAGCCCTCTACGGGGTCAAGACGGGTCTCCTTACCAGTGGCGAATACTCCGCAATTATGGTTGTCGTACTTGTAACCAGCCTCGGTACAGCCCTTCTGCTGAAATTCAAGCCCAATATTGAACACCCCCCGATGGAGTGATACCTTAAAACCAAACCGAAAACACCTTGGAATCAATAATTCAAACTACCAGTCAGGTACGGTCGTTACACCCGTCCAGACGCCGCCGAAATCAACAGGGGCTGCATAGTACGACGTCCCGTTGCTCGTGATCACCGACCCGTTCCCGAACTCATATCGCGTCGATCCACTACTCATGTAACCTGACCCGGTCGTGTTGAAAAATGGGTCGTACCTGATGAACAGGGCGGGAAATTCATTCACGCCGGTCGATCCGCAGCAGATCAGCACAATTGCACGGCAATCGGGATCTTTGACATCGATATGCACTCCGACCGAATACTGCGTATCATCCGGAACTGACGGGTAAATGGCATCGTCTTTGAAGACAGTTTCACCGTCGCTGTCTATCACGTACAACGTTGGAACTCCCTCGTAATTGGGCGTGTAACCGTGGTAGCGGTTCGTGATCCAGTATTCCCCTGTAACGGGATGGTACGCGATATCCTCGATCCCATTGTTCCAGTAGCCGCACTCGGTGTACATGGTCGCTTCATCGTCGATATCGATGTGATCCCATGTCGTTCCGTTCCAATGTTTGATAGCGAGTTCGGTTCCCTGACCGACGAGCGCGACCGGATTATCATCTTCGTCAGCGGTTATCTTCACGTAATACCAGGGATCGATCGGTGGCATCGGTGCCATCAGCAGCAGCCCTGAAAATCCGGTTGACGGATCGAAATAAACGTAGTAAAGGGTCGATTCATCGTATATATACTGCTCGTAGGTGATCACATAGATACGGTTTTCAGCCGTACCGACCATCCCCTGAAGCGTGGGCGGGTAATTCGGCTGGACCGGCGAGAGATAACTGTGCACGACCGAGCCGTTCTCATCTATTGCAAACCAGCCGTATTGACGAGACGAATAATTCCGCAGGTGCCCGATCCAGTACGAATCGCCTGCGTCAGTAATACCATCGGTCAAACCGGCACGGGGACTATTGGAGTAGGGGACGTAATGCTGCGATGGTGTACCGCTCGGTGTAGCTGTTACGGGACAGCTTGTCAGCACGGTAATGTCCAGAGGGTCGGTTTGGCAGACTGCTTCGCCGAATGTGGTATCCGTGACAAGGACACTCACAATGCCGTAAAAGTTCTCGGTGTAATAATGAACCGGGTTTATAGAGTCTCCCTCATCGATGGAATCCTCGGGATCTTCGCTGTAAATGCCATTGCCGTTGAAATCCCACTCAAACTCGATTTCATCGCCGTCGGGATCGTAACTTCCCGATGCGTCGAACTCGACCGGGACCTCGTTCCAGCCTGATGCAGGCATCTCTGTGACAACGAGCAGGTCGCAGATTGGATCTTCGTTCGAAAAGCCCTGTTGCACATCCAGGTCATATCTGAAGAATGCCGATAGAGGGTCATTCCCGCACAGGTTGGTCGTCCCGAAGTCATTAGCATAGCCAAAATCAGTGTATTCCGCGATCGCCCAGTACTCATGGCCGTCTGTTCCCGATGCATCCTCGGCGTCAATCTCAACATGATACGTTGAAACGTGCTCATCCCCGCCCGTTGTGATGGTCGGGGCGTCGAACTCGTGCCCGGATGTCAGCACCGTTGACTCGATGATGATCTTATCAGGCTGAAATTCCCACCCGAACAGGCTGATCTCCAGTTCGATTGATCCGTGTGTTTCCCCGTTGCCCAGATAATAAACCTCGCTGTTATCCTCGACCCGGCACGCGACCGCCTCGGGTGCATTCGAAGGATGGTACTCAGGCTCCTCACCCAGCCAGTTGGCCAGAATTGCGTAACCGCACGTTACACCCTTCGTGTTTGGAAACCTGATGTAATAATTCCGCCTGTTTGTCGCACCGGATGAGAACCTCCCGTTCTGATCGGGATTTGCCATGAGGTAATCCCAGAGATTATCAGTCTGATCCAGTGCGTCGGCGAAATACCTGTACGGGCATATGGTCGCGCTGCCTTCGAATCCGGGCGATGCGTAAGCTCCCGGGGTGTATGAGAAGAGAGGCATGCCGTCCCATGCCGGGAATTCTGACTGGTTGAACCATCGGGTGTAACCGTCAGGACCCCCATCGCCCGTGTCCGGGTTGGCCATCATGATCTGATCTGTTCCCTGAACCGGGTAGATAAGGCTCGAATTACTCTTGAACCAGTCTGACCCGTCTCCCATGAAAACCCCGCGTACGTCGTAGCCGTGATACTGTGGCAGGCCGGGGAACGGGTGCGTGATCCCGACATTCAGGTCGACATCGACGTATTCAGACGTCATCGGGGTGCCGATTATCTGGAAGGTCAGCCCCGAAGGATTGGAATTCAGGAAATGGACCACATTGGCGGTGAACATAACACCCCGCGACGGCACAGCATCGATTGTCTGTTGCTCAATATCCAGCCGGCATTCGAAAATACCCCAGAGATGTGTTCCGGATGATGAGTTCTCCCGTGAAGGAATCGGTGTGGTGACGCCGTCCGGGTTGTCGGGTGTCAGGGGTGAATTTCCACTGCCTGTACATCCGAAAGCTGCAAGCGCGACCAGAAATAAAACGGCAGGAAGCAGTTTCCATCGATCCATTAGTGCCTCCCAGGTTTGCAATGGGTGTGAAATGATTATATCAAAACTGGCTTTGTCGCGGGTCGAGTGGGGCTAAAATGGGTGACCCGGCAAAGAGTCCGATGAAAACGTTAAATAGTTTGGACCAATTACCGGGTCTATAGGGAACAGTGCTATGGATCATGTCCAGTTCCCACGTCCGTAATAATTATATCGTCATTTACACCAAATGTGAATCCCTTTTGAAATTGTCGTGAGAAAATGTGAAATTTGATGCATCCGAAAATTTTAACTATTAAAATCAATGATCAGGGATTACGATCAGCACAACGGTCAGAAAGAAGTGTATATTACTTTCCTCACCCTCGATCAGGCCAATGAGATCCTCCAGGACAACTTCTCCTGATTCGTATAATAGGGTTGATAAGCGTTCTAATTTTGTCGAAACTATCTATGTAAGTCCGGCCAGACTAGATAATGACCGACGATCCGTATAAAAACCTTGCCGCGCGATACGACCTCATGAGGTCGACCGATCCCGCACGCCAGGATTTCTTCCGCGTGCTGTTCAGACGTCACGAGGTTTCGTCGGTTCTGGATTGCGCATGCGGCACCGGCATGGACCTCCTCATGTTCCAGTCCCTGGGATGCGACGTCGCTGGCTCCGACCTGTCTGAATCCATGCTGGAGCAGACCCGGATTCGTTTGAACGAGTACATGCTCGATATCCCCCTGAAAATGGCCGACTTCCGGGAGCTGGACAAGGAGTTCGACCACCAGTTCGACGCTGTCGTGTGCCTCAGCAACTCCATCAACGAGGTTCTGGACGAGGAACAGGCGATTCACGCACTGACCAGCATGAGATCTGTCCTGCGGGACGGCGGTATTCTCGTGATCGACCAGGGACAGACCGATGCTTCCATGGTGAATCCTCCTAAATTCGCGTCAATTGTCAACGACCGCGACTTTTCACGGGTTTTCGTCATGGAGTACATCGGGAACGAGATGGAGGTCAACATCCTCGACCTGGTCCACACGGCGACCGAGAGCGACATGATCGTCAGCAGTGTCAGGATCTGCATACGGCTTCAGGATGACTGGGAGCGCATGTTCGACAGTGCTGGTTTCAGCAATGCCGAGTACTTCGGAGGATGGAATTTCGAGCCGTACAGCAGGGAAGACAGCAGCCGCCTGATAATGGTCTGTAAAAAATAACCCCCAAAATTCCGAATTCTGGTGCCCCGGCATAAAAAATAACCGATATGTGCATCTAACTTGTTGATAACCCGGAAAAATGGTATTATTAACCTAGGTTAAATAAACTGACAGGGGAGAAAAAACTCCTCGACAGACTTGAATATGGATGAGTTTCTGACAATCTGCTACCACCAGATGGTGGGTTTTGTTTTTTCAGTGCTCGAAGCGATGAATATCATCATCGTGGGCTCTGCTGTTGTCCTGTTGGGAATCGGCCTGTTCAATGCCGGTACGTGGCTTATCAGGACCATCAGGATCACGTCGGACCTCGAGCGAAAGCTGAAGGCAGTCGCTGAAAGCGTCCTTCTGGCGGACCTTACAGGTCAGCCCGACGCTGAAGGCTCGGTCAGGGTCATTCCTGAAGAGAAGGCCGCGTCTGCTTTTACCCTCGGATTCATCAAACCGGAGGTCTATCTCACCTCCGCTCTCATTGAAAATTTCACTCCCGAGGAGATCGATATCGTCGTTCAGCACGAGCTGGGTCATAAACAGCGTCGTGACCCGTTACGTCAGACCGTTCTGGAATTCCTTGGACGGCTGTTCTGGTTCGTTCCCGTAATGGGGCGACAGATTGTGACACATGGGGTCAAAACAGAGCTCGCTTGCGACGCAATGGCCCTGACGAAGGGCTACAGCAGGACAAGCATCGCTGCCACGCTTGTTAAGATTTCCGAAGCACCGGTTCTTGCGAGTCACGCACCCGTTCCGGCGATCAGCTCGATCATCGATAAGCTGGAGATCAGGGTCAGGGCGCTTCTTGGTGAAAAACCTGACGCGTATCTCCGTATTCCAGCTGGAATTATCATTGCCAGCACATTAATAATCTTCGCAATTATGACTGCGTCAACCGCAGCGGTTGCATCGCAGTACGACCCGGGTGGTTACGTCACCATGATTGAGCAGGTGACTGATACGTGTGAATACGAACACACAGACGTCGATCCGCTCAGCAGCCTGGGTCTCGAGTGTCCACACTGCGGTCCGCAGGTCTTCGAAGCTGACGAATCTGAACCCCCATCCTGCCACTAAATTCCTTTCCTGTTAAGTATTTCCCCCCGGAATCGGTATAATCTCCATGTGCCAGCTGGCGCTGAAAATGCAGGAAGTGTATTAAAACCCCTCAAACTCAAATGGGTGCCATGGGTGCTCGTACCCGCGATGTTCGTCATCTATGCATGGATGCCGACTAAGAAGTTCTATTTCGACGGAGTTGTCTTCGCGGCGATCATCGAGCACGGTCCATTCGAGAACCTGTTCAATCCCCACCACCTCCTTTATACATGGGTGTTTTACCAGGTCACCACGATCCTGGAGAATCTGCTTAATCGCGACTTTCAGGCCCTCTACGTAATGCAGTACGCCAACATTATTGCAGGGGCGCTTGGGGTCGGACTTCTGTGGCGCCTGGTGTCGAGGCTGGTCGACGATCAGCGCATCGCGTTACTGGTTACACTCCTCGGGTGTTTCAGTTTCACGTACTGGCATTATTCAACCGATGCCGACGTGTACATTTTTTCAACCCTGTTCCTCTTCATTGCGGCTGACAGGCTGGAATTGATCACCCGTCACAGGTCGCCTGTGAGCACGGATTTCGGGTTCATCGGTATTTTTCAGGCGTTCAGCATTCTCTTCCACCAGCTGAATGTGTTCTGGGTGGTCTGTGTAACGGCATGCCTGCTGTTTGGAACCGTCCCCGGTGACAGGCGAGACCGCTGGCGATTCTGGTGGACCTACGCTTTCAGCCTTGCCGTCCCGGTGGCTGTCGCGTACCTCGGGATAGGAATTATTACGCTGGGACACACGAGCCTCGACAGCTTCATTTTCTGGATCACCGAGTACGGTCACGAGGCTGGCTACTGGTGTCCCATCAACGAAATACCGTACCAGACCCTCAACGGTTACCTCATGATCTTTTTTCACCGGATGTCGATGATGGAGCGGATACTCGATTACGATGTAATGGCTTCAATCGCAGAGGGCCGGTTCTGGAAGGGATTCATCAAGGTAATTTTCGGTTACT
>JAUWTM010000187.1 GCA_030614715.1 Planctomycetota bacterium | reverse complement strand
GCTGAGGGTACCGGGATCGAACCCCATTTCGTCTCCACCTTCACCTTCGTAAAGGAATGCGACCGCGCCTACCGGCTGGTAGGCATTCGCAAGGAGAAGGGTGTTGGGGTCAGCGAAAACAAAGCCGTTGGTGATCATCCAGTCACGATTAACGTGAGTGCTCTTCGCATTGACGAGCCACGGTTTTTCGCCATCGTAGTTGAAGGTATAACCTACAATCATGGACGGCTCTTCATAGAGTCCGAGCCTTTCCATATTGAAAGCGATGACATTCGCGGTCGTCTCGACGATCGTCTTGGAGACGTAGAGTGCATGGTACACTGTCACCGTAATTGGATAGTTCAGATCGAGTAAAGCGATCTTGTCCGTGAACGGCATGCCAATGGGATCTCCAGTGGCCTGCTCGACTACAACATGCGCTGCGATCGTGTTGTTCGAGTATCTCTCGAAACAACCGATAAGAGTGTAACCGGAGGTTTCCACAATGGTACTTGCTCCGCCACCCTGCGCTACCAGCGCATTATACTCTGCAAGGAGATCTTCCAGAAGCGCTTCATCAATGGGATCTCCTTCTTCAAAAATGATGTCCTGGACATCTGACGGGTCGGGAGTTGTCGGATTGCCATTACTACAGGCTCCAATTAATCCCAGTCCTACTATCAGAATCGCCCAAAACAACCAGGTGTTGGTTTTGAATATTTGCATTTAGACATTCCTCCCACTTCGCGAGTGGTTCTCTAGCTTTAACATTGCTCGCCGGGTACCCCTTGTTCACTATAGGACGCAATACGTTTTAAGCATATATGTGATTTAATCAGGGATTCACGGGCTCAATCACCTGCAGACCGCTTTATTACAGGCTTCCGAATGCCTTCATCCGTTGCGTTAACCGGCCGTATCTTTGTGAAAATTTACACTGAAAGTTACACATTGCTCCCCGACGGGTATAATCACGTGAGCGTGAATCCCGGAATAAACAACATCCCCGTCTCTTTTAAACCAACCTTCGCTGTCCAGCGGGGTGTCGATACTCCAGAACAGGTGCTGAAGGTTTCGTGGGATAACCTCGCTGGTCTCGTTGAGATCGCTGCACGTTCTGTCGATCCTCCCGGACCCGCCGGTGAACCGGTTTTAATCGACCCCGGAGATTTGCATCGCGGTAGTATCCTGACAGGAGTGCCCATTCCACACGGTTTAAAACCCGGCGATACATACAGAGTTGAAATCAACCTGAGGCAGACTGAATCGGACCAAACGGAATTTATTGAGATTGAATTGCCTGACCTCGATTACAGGCTCTATATCGGTGCTGGATACCATGTCGACCCAGTCTGGTGGAACACTCAGAGAGACTACACAGAGGCTGGGTCACGCCAGGGTGACACTGTTAACACATTCCTCGAACTCAACCGTCAATACCTTGAATGGCTCGAAAAATACCCCGATTTCACCTGTACATTAGAGACTGTTCCCGCAATACATCCGACATGGCTGGCAGATCCGGGACTGAGAGACTCTATAAGAGAACTCGTCAGGAACCGTCGCCTTGAGCTCGTCTCCTCCTACGTGCAGCCTCAGTCGACCATGGTCGGTTGCGAGCTATTGTGCCGCACCATTGCATACGGGGTCGGTTTTGCCGAACTGTTAGGGTGCACGAAGCCGCCCGGACTCGCTCAGTGGGACGTGTTCGGGCACGATCCGGGCTGGCCTGCGATCGGATCGGCAGCAGGACTGAAATGGACAACGTTCTGCAGGGGGCTGTATCACGCAGACCATCTCGAACCTGAGGATAACCTCTTCCCGTCGGAATTCATCTGGGTCGCCCCCGACGGATCACGTCACCTCACGCACTACATGAGCAGGCATTACACGTCCGGATGGGAATTCTTGTGGAGTTCAATGGATGAAGCCGAGATCCCGATCCTCGACCGCTTCGAGCGCCTGAGGATCACGGCATCGACCCGTAACACGTTTCTTCCCTGCTACGGCGACTTTGCGGAGCCCTTCGAGGGCATGATGGATATCGTAAAGGCCTGGAATGAGAAGTACCTGTCTCCGGTCATGATCGTCGGAACGCAGGATGACTACCTGAGCGAATGCAGGAAGCGTGGAATCTGGCTTGTCCCCATCTCCCGAGACATGAATCCCGCTCTCTCCGGATGCAACCTCAGCTTCGCGGATACTAAGATCGCCCAGAAGGAAGGGGAAAGGCTCGTCCGGGAGGCCGAGATCTGGAGCACGTTCGCGGCGTTACACGGTACGGAATATCCGGTCGCGGCTATCGACAGGGCATGGCGTATTCTATGTTACTGCTCGCATCACGATGCTGTCACCGGCAGTGAAAGCGACCAGGTTTACCTCGACCTGAACGCACTCTGGCGGGAAGCACGGGACCTTGGCAGATCCGTATCGGAATTGACTCGCCAGAGCCTCGCATCCCTGACCTCAACGCCGTCCAAGGATGACAGCCCGATCATAACGGTCTTCAATTCCCTTGGCTGGAAGAGGTCCGGACCTGTTACTGTTAATTCAGAAATTTTAGATGGGATAAAACCTTATTCAGTTATCGATAAAGACGGGCAGAAAATACGAATTAACCAGACCCCCAATGGCTGGGTTTTCAATGCACGTGATGTTCCACCTCTCGGATGGAGGAATTACTCGGTTAACAGCCAGTCCAGAATGGTTACAATTGAGCAGCCCAGTGATCCTGACACGATTGAAAATGACTTATTCAGACTGAAAGTCGATCCATCCCGAAGCGGCTCAATAACCAGCATTATCGAGAAGAAAACCGGGACGGAGTTCATACGCGATAACCGTCATGCCAATGAGGTTGTTGTGTATCCGGAAATCCCCGGAATGAACATGGCTCCGTGGCTGATCCAGCCAACCGGTGAACGCCTTGCCTCATCCAGTGAAAAAGCTGATCTGAGTAGAGAAATCCGGGAAGGTTTCCAGTCGATCACGAGCACCTTCCGATTCCTAGGCTGCGAGATCGAACAGGTGATCACGCTGCGGGACGGTGAGCCGTTCATCGATTTCCGCACCTCGATTCGCGGTTACGCGGACCGTGACCACATGTGGCGGGTCGAATTTCCGGTCGACCTTCCCGGAACAAGGCCGGTCGCCCAGACCTCCGGAGGCGTGATCGGACGGCCCTACGGACGTCTCGGTGATTTCCGGGAACTCAGGTATTTCGGTGACTGGGCTGTTGATACGTGGGGAGGACTTGAATGCCCCCTTGTTTTCAGGCTGACGAATGGTCAATCCGAACTGCATCGCTCGGTATCTATCGGTGAAATAGTAATTCCCGATCAACCTGACAAACCGACTCGGGATGCTATAGACCGTCTTGTCCCCCTGCTGGCTAAGTACGGCGTGACGTCGGTGGTTACGAAGGCAGATGGACGTCGCTCTGGCGACTGGATGAAGGACGGTTCCCGTCCGGATTTCAGAATCCTGCTTGGAAAGGGTAATCCATTAACCAACCGATTACTGGCTTCGACAGATTGTAAGGCCGACGCACTCAAGCCGGTCTGGATAGATCTTGCATCGGACGAACCCGGACTTGACCTTCCCGCTGTTATCCTGCCCTCGACTCCGGATTCATTGAACGAAATTCTCGACGGTTGGGATGCTCAGGTTCAATCCAACCCTCCAGCAATCGACATCGACGGGCAATGTCACATTAATGAGCGTCCGAAGGAATCCGACTATCAGAAGTTTTCAGCAGGTTGTGCGGTGATAGTCAAAGGAACACCCAGCCTGCAGGTTCTCGAGGATGGGACTATATCTCTTGGCTTGTTCCGGTCCTCGTCGGCAAGCCCGGGAGGCGGATGGGTCGACGGCCCCCCGGTGAGAATGCCCGACGGTTCCTGTTTCGAGCACGAGCACTGGACGCACACGTTCGAATACCGCCTGATGCCTCACGATGGCGACTGGCGCGATGCGGGCGTACACGAATCTGCACTGGAATTCAATCATCCGCTCGAGGCATCGGTGACTGAAAAACCCACCGGTGACCTTCAATCGTCCGGAAGCTTCATCGACATCGGTACAGGCAGCACATTCATCCAGGCGATCAGGCCTTGCAACCTGTCCGATACAACGTTTGACCATCCAGAGCGTCCTGTATCAATCGATGGGGGATTACTATTAAGGCTCCGAGAGCTGCATGGAAATCAGCAAGACATTAAATTCAACGGTAACTTCGATCCCGTGAGAATCGATCTCCTGGGACAGCAGATCGATCAAAAATCAACGGATTTGATCACGCCATGGGAAATCGCTTCGTTCCAATTGAAATTAAATACATCCATTGAACCTGACTGCAAGTCAGAATCAATTGATAACAGGCTTCAACCGAAAGTGCTTCATCCTGCACGTTACTGGCGATCAAGCCTTGGACCGTGCGGATGGCGTGCACAACCGCTCTTCCATCACTTCCTTGCGAAATCCGTTGAGCTCAACGACTCCGAACCTGTCGAACTGACATTACAGGTGGTGTGCAACGTCAATCGACCCGTTGCACGGGCTGCGATCGAATTCACCACACCAGACGGTGTTATCATTGATCACCAGTCAGCGATAGAGATCCCGGATACCGCGTTCGAGCACATAGATTTTAGAATAAATGTGTCACGGACAGCCCTGTCCGTGAGTGGTTTCATAAACGCGATTCTGACCACTTCAGACGGCATCCGCACCGTAGCATCAGTTCCAGTCAATCTACCTGCACCCATCAAGATCAGCCTTCCCGACGCGATTATCCTTAATCGAAAATCCGATACACTTGATATCAATATCAGCAATGAGATCGGGCAGGACGTAGAGGGTTTCATTGAGCTGATTCTGCCCTTCGAAGCATGGAACCTTGTGGAACCGGGAGATATCAGAGTTCCGGTAACTGTGGCAGGTAGTAAGGACGGACAAATCCATATCCCACTCTCAAATACACGACAAATTGATCCCGGACGCTATTATGCTGTTGTTAAAGGACATTTCTGCGAGGAGCAGGTTTATTCAAACGCATGCTGGATTGTCGTACCGGACGTCTCAGGCTCATGGATCGCACCTGAGCAGGGACGCGTAGTACCCTTCACAAGGCCATCTGTTGTGGCAGAATACTCGCTGTATATCGATCCTCGTGGTACTGATCCAGTTGGTATTGATTTCACCGGCAGCACGGCTGAATTTGAACTGAGTCAGAAAAGTAAAGCAGTGTCGTATGGGCTTGTAACCCGTAAAACTGCAGAGATAAGTGAGTGCCTTCTACATGAACCGGGAAAACATACAATATCTGCAAATTTCAAGGCAGGCGACAACGAATGGCAGACCGTAACCGACTTCATTTCCCCGTCAGGTCCAGGGATCTTCTCAAAACCGCTGCAGAAACCGCTCACATTCACCGATAATCCTGAAAAATGGGCTGATGCGCTTCATGAAACCAGCGTGGAGTTCACCTTCCGGACCGAACCCGACGGTCCCACCGATAAAACACTGATATTACCGGTCTGGATCGGCGACGATGCCGAAAATCTTTATGTCATGACCAGGATTCCATGGCACTCGGCTGTTAATCCGTTTACAAAACGCGCAATTACACAGGCCGACAGCCTCATGCTGGCGTTTTTCCCGTCACGGATATCCGAGCTCGGGTTCGCCACCACTAAAGACGGTCCGTTCTCATGGACCTGTTACGAGATAATGGATGCTCCACGGCCGAAATCCCCGCCTGTAAGCATCGATCGTGACACTGCTTCAACCACCTACAGGACCGTGATTCCATGGTCCATGATCTATCTCGACCAACGTCCCGCGGTGCTCCCGTTTAACATGGTTCTCAACACCGTGGATAACTGCGGGAACTGGGCTGGAGCCTGGGCGATTTCCGATGGCACCGTTTTCAAAAAGACTGTCGACGGCAGTGAATTCGGGCTGATTATCTTCCACAGACCTGTCGAAACCTGATTTTTCTCCACAAATACAAAAAATACAAATCCTCTGCGAATTGGCCGGTTCAGGCGACAATTTGTCCCTTCCGGGTCATGGTAACCCATTTTCAATGACCCTTTATTTCCCATCCTGATGGAAAACGTAAAATATCACGAAGTAATGGGGTACTTACTGAGCGGTTTTACGGCCAATCACCATATCTGTGGGGTTAAATCTAAACTGGCACGTCAACTGGCACAAATTGTGTTTGAAGTTACCGTGTGGGACTAATTTTTCAAGTGGAGGAGACTTGGGACCACTTAGTAAGATAGCAGCCTTTATTCAGGACTACTCCTCTATTAACTCATAGCAGTACTGAAGTTGTACGGCAACTGAGAAAAATGTTGAGGAGGGAGCAACTATCAGTATGGGAAATGTGACTTGGATAGCGGGCCAGCAACCGAATTAGCTATCCAGTCACACCCAAAAAACTACGAGGACGGTCGCCTGCCTTCCAATATAAAAGCCAGCCAGCAACATATTGGACCTGGAACTCACTGAGTAGCCTGTCGGAAAGACCGTTTAACGCCATTGATGGGCGACCGTCCCAAATTAAAGCCATCGATTCATATTAATAAAATACCACTGCGCTAGTTTCTCCCTCTGGGAATAGTACGTTCGTCGGAAGGAAGATGAGGGGGGAAAAATCGCCGCCAACCCCCATTGGCGGTGTTTTTTTTGCTTTGTCACGGAGTGCACTGGGAATGGTACAGGTGGACGGTGTCCTCGGGACGGCTGTCGGTCCAGACAACGTGAAGCGTTCCATACTCATCGACGCAAAGACGTGTCTGGTTCTTCGGATCACTGAACGGGCTGTCTATCTCATCATCCGGGGTGGATTGGATCTCATCCTCGCTCAGGAACGGGTCGAAAACCTTCGAATAAAGGCCCCTGGTTCCGTCCCTGAAGTCAGTCCAGACAATTGCCAACCGGCCGTCAGGGAGGATCGCGTTCTGATACCTGCTGTTCTGGTGATTGAATCCCACCATGTCGATTTCTTCGGACCAAACAGTTGTCAACGGATCCCGCATCATGAAGTAACCGCGCCGTCCCCCGGTTCTCGTATCGTTAAAAGTCATGTAGACCCTGTTGGTATCATCTACTGACAAAACCGGCACGATAGAACGCCAATCACCCATCACGACCTGTTCCTGTATGGCGATTGCACCATCAGCGTACAGCATGTAATAAAGATTCGGAGGTTCATCGTTCTGGTATACGATATGAAAATTGCTGTCTGAATCCGCAACAACGTAATGGTTTGTCCAGCCGGTCGGAAGGTAGCAGTTCTTCAATGTGAGTTCGGGAGTCCACGTCGAACCATTATAATAGGAACCGCAGAGCTCACGGTTGGGCTGCTGTGATGAATCCATCCACAGGGCAAGCATCGTTCCATCCGGTGCCAGCTCCAGCGTCGGCTGGAACTGGTTCAGCTTACTTTGAGCGGTCAGGATTACCGGATCGCCCATCATGCCGTCGAAATCCATGTAACGGTAGATGATGTCGCCACCCTGAATCGCGGGATTGTCGGCATACAGAATGTGAACCCCGCCGATTTCATCCACAACCGCATTCACGTTGTACACCTGTTCACCCGGGATCATCACGATATCACCTAGCACGTCATCGTAGAATGTCAGACGGTGAAGCT
>JAUWTM010000205.1 GCA_030614715.1 Planctomycetota bacterium | reverse complement strand
TTCCTCGATCTGGTCATCACGCAGAATGATCCGGGTTTCATCCATCTTGGCGGCAATGACAAACTCCTTGGATGGCTCGATTTTTCATCAGGAATGCTGGTACACATCAACGAGTTAATTTTCAACGTCCAGGGCGCAATGCCAGCCGGAAAGATCGTTAACCTGGAACTATGGAAGGACACGTACGGCAATGGATCACTCGACGGTCTTGACGAGCATGTAGCCGATGCAGTCCTGAATAACACCAACCGAATTGTGTTCAGCAATATCTATGAGGAAATTAACACGAATCTCAGCCCTGTCAGGTACTTCCTGAGAGCGGACATGAGCGGCATTGATGTGGACGCTACGTTCAGCCTGCTCCTGTCGAGCTACAAGGACGTGGCAACCGTAGAGGGAATAGAGATCCCCTACGGTAACTTCCCATATGAATTCGGCCCGTACGAGGTCGGTGTCGATATACTCGATCCTACCTGGGATGACACTGCAGGAGTGCAGGAACTCACCGGTCGCTATGAATCAGCGGGAATTTTCTGGAACAACGCAAGCGACACTCAGACACCGCCGGTCGATTACAACGTGTACTGGACGACAGAGCTGCCGTTCGACTTCGATACAGCGAACGTGGAAACGGATGTAGGCTTCTGGGGTGGCGGTGCGTACGAGCACAGGTGGGCTCTAGGCGGGCTGGACAACGGGCAGGAGTACTTCATTGCTGTTCGAGCGGTCGACCAGGCAGGTAACGAGGAAGATAACGAGAACTACCTCTCTGTCATACCGGATACTGTTCCGGATCCTTACTGGCCGCAGGAAGTGGCAACTTACGACACTGAGGGTGACGCGGTTGACGTCCGCGCAGACGGCGTGAACCACAGGGTGTTTGTCGCTGACAATAACGGAGGCCTTCTGATAATTGATGTTAGCGATCCAGCGGACCCACTGTTAGCCGGAAGCATCGAAGCCGGCAATGTCCGTGGTGTGGACTACGATGGTACATATGTATATGCGGCATGCATTGACGGCATGAAAATTATCGATCCCGACGCTGCGGGAGACCCGGAGGTCCTCAGCACAGTGTCATTCGCTAACAGCAGGGACGTCCTTGTTGTTGGTACGTGGGCTTACGTGACGAATATCGACACCAGCCTGCTTCCTGTCGATGTGACCGATCCGGTTAATCCGGTCACATATGATGTGGTGACGTCCGGGGACGATGGCTTCGAATTATTCCACCTTGACGGTTACCTGTATGTAGCATCCTTCGGCCATCCCCGAATTTTCGACCTTGCTGATCCATCTGCACCCGTAGAGGTCGCTAATTTCGGTGCAACGCAGGGTCATGACGTGAATATTGTCGATGGAATCCTGTTCGTGACGTACTGGAACGACAGGAAGGTGTCAGGCTATGATTACACCGATCCATCAGCACCGGTGTTCCTTGATGACAGAAAGTCCAATTCCGGTTATCGTGGATCGAATGGACTTCCGTTCAACGGTTACATTTATTTTGGTACTCAATCGTGGGGAATCGAGGTCATCGATTACTCAGACCCGTACGATCTGATTGAGGTCGGCCAGATCAGAACCAAGGGTCCTGACGGAATGGACACCGACGGTAGTTACATCTATTCTGCTGAAAACGGTGATGGCCTGAAGATCATACTGTAAATTCGTACCATGCGCGCCTCGCGCATGGACACCTGTCACACGACCGACCCGGTCGTGTTTTTTCTCAGATATTTTCCATCCAATCTCTTCCGGAAAGGTCCAGTTCATCCCTGAGATCGACGTACTTCTGGAGTGTCTCCCACTCTCCTCGTTTATTCGCCAGCCTTATCATCTTTTCAATATGCTTACTTGCCTGGGGGTAGTCCTTATGTCTCATCAACATGACCAGTATCTCATCGAAAAATTCCTGCTTTTCTTCCACCTCGACAGTCGGTACCGGGGGTTTGGAGAGTGCACCAAGGCCCCTGGGAAGCCCCTTTGCCATGTTTGAGTATGAGATCGCCCGTTCCCCGGCATTTGCCTGCTTGTGACGTCTCGCGACAAGTTTGTCAGTGTCGCTTGAGATGACCCAGTAAATAATCAAACCTATTATGCCAGTGAGTACCATCAGGGCAGCCCAGCCTATCCCGCTCCGACCGTTGATGCGCTGGTCGTACATCACGAACGCGGCGATGATGAAGGTGAACAGGATGTAGAACCAGAATAGCTCCAGGAAAACAGTGATCGCATTATCTATGAGCATAGACATCTGACATTAAAAATTTTACCAGATAGATGGAGAAATTGAAGCCCTGAAACTTCGAGACGTCCGGTTTTAAGCCGGACGTCCCTTTCAGCCTGCATCCATTAAACTTGCTTAGCTTTGTACTAACCAGTCTTCGGGATTGCTGTAGTCTGATGTAAACCTGTCTTCGTATTTTTTATATTTCGATCTCGTTTCAGAATCGCCCATCTCATCAGCGACTTTATATACGTTATCCAGGTAGCGCCTTGCCTCATCCATATCCCCTCTCTTGAAAATTTCGTCAAGCTTTGGATCGGTGTAGATCAAGTCTGAGAAGGGAAGTAATGAATCCTCGTCGGAAATCCCGTTTACAGACTTAGATACCGGACTGGATACCCTCTCAGCAATGTTTATGCCACGCAGTCTCAAGGCAGCAGTTTTAAGGGTGTCGGTGTAGAGGATGAAATACGCAAGCAGTCCCCAAAGTCCGGTTAAATATACAAAGATTGCCCAGATAATTCCGTTTCTGGAATTCAACTGGCAGTCAAAATAGACAATGACGGCACCGGCGATTGTAAATATCGGATGGTCTAGCAGAATAAAAAATATATGTTGACCAATTTCCATCTTCGGCCACCAGGCAATACGTGTCCTGTTAAGTAATGATAATCGATCACTTAAAATGTTGCATCCAGGCTTCGGCCTGACAGCATAAAAAAACACCCGATATTGTCACCGGGTGTTTTTCCTTTCTTTTGGCGGAGAGGGTGGGATTCGAACCCACGGGACCGGAAGACCGGTCCACTTGATTTCGAGTCAAGCGCGTTCAACCACTCTGCCACCTCTCCAGGATGGTGCCCTCACCAGGACTCGAACCTGGATCGCCGGTTTAGGAGACCGAAGCTCTATCCCTTGAGCTATG
Organism: Planctomycetota bacterium; assembly: GCA_030614715.1. Lineage (GTDB taxonomy): Bacteria > JAJVIF01 > JAJVIF01 > JAPKYR01 > JAPKYR01 > JAUWTM01. Next base: position 3,040 of record JAUWTM010000205.1, on the reverse strand, counting down.
AGGGCATTTTAGAGCCAATAAGCCCCTGAAGGGCTTCAAATCATTATGGTGCGCCCGCCAGGATTCGAACCTGGATCGCCGGCTCCGCAGGCCGATACTCTATCCATTGAGCTACGGGCGCTCGCAAACTTTACTATCTGGCGCACCCACCAGGAATCGAACCTGGATCGCTGGTTCCGGAGACCAGTACTCTATCCCTTGAGCTATGGGTGCATACGGATAGAACCCCCTTAATTCAGGGGCACTGGAATATACCAGAGGATTAACACTTATCGCAAGTGCTCGATATTTTTTTACATATTGAATCCGTTTTCTGCTATACTTTTACTGTTGGTTTAGCTGACTGCAGATGCTGTAGCGGACATCTGTTACACATCTGTTCTGAACATCCTCCGACTCTCGATATCCACCTTCAAACAACATGCACTGGGGGCGAAAATGCGATACTTCATCCCATTCCTGTTTGTCATCGCCGCATTAAATCCTGCACTTTCCGGATGTTCGAACGATCCGCCAACCCTTCCTGATCTACGGAATCAGGTATCGACGGTCTTATGCCCTGATGTCTGGGGAGTCTACGACGTCACCATCCACCTCGATGGTGATATAGAGATCAAACCGCTGAGACATACTGACTTCGCGATGAACGCCATCACGGGCATCAACTCGTCACCGTCCAATTTCATCATCTACATGGTCGACATAATAGTGGAGCCGACGTATACAGACATCATTGTCGACATCTCGCTTAAACATCCATTCCCGGACCAGACCAAATATACCGGCTTCGACGTATGCGGAGTGGTGCTGTCCGACAACGACTCTGTCCACCCGTACGATTCGTCGCTTACGTATGCCGGAACCGGTAACCTTCAGTTGATAAATTGCGACGGGCACACACGATGGATGAATCCGACCGAATTCAGCGGCATGGTTCCTCCGCTGCTCGGGTACGAGCCCGGCACTCTCGGAACTCCGTATTTCACTCCAGGAGCAACGTTGAATGGCTATAAATACTTCTGCGACAGTATCGGCGTGACCGACGATGCGTGCGATTACCTGATCGGCAACGCTTTGCAGAGGGGCGTCTTTAACGCGGGATCGACGAACGCCCGAAGGTATCACCTCAGATGGTGCGAAGGCGGGCCGATCGAGTTCCAGTACGCGATCCTCGCCCGATGGGAACCCAACATTCACGCTCCCGCCGATCCGGAAATTATCCCTGACGACTTTCCACCTGAAGCGAACGCGACTGAAGCCGTAGCGATCAATGTCCAGAACGATACATCGGACATGTGGAACGACGGGGTGGAGACCGGCGGAAATTTCACCGCTGAGATCACGGTCCTCAACTGGAACGCTGACTTTAACACCTCGGGAGACATGGAGGAATACGAGATACTTTGCTTCTCAGACGCATGGACCGATGGACAATCGGCGAACATGACACCGACAGTCACCGGAGATAATTACTTCACATTCACCATCGATATTCCCGCCAATCCACCATCATCCGATCCGCTCGACATCTGGGTTGCTATCCAGCACCCGGGTGAGACGTACGATAATCCGTTTGGCGCACCGAACGGCGCGGACGACAAAACTCTTGCAGCACATTTCACGTACACGGCGGCGGTCGGTGACACGAATCCGAACCCCACCGAGTTCTGGGAGCCGCCTGGGGATCACGATCCAAGGTTCCTTTTCATTCATCACTCGTGCGGATCGGGATTCCTCTTCACAGGCGACATGTGGACGAAGCTGGAGAACGCGGGTTTCGAAGTGCACGACAGGACGTACGGCGACGGCTGGGTCGGCGACAACACCGATCCCGACGACTGGCCGATCACCTTCACGACCTACTACGAAGACATGATGACCTGGGAGATGGACCCCGGTGAGGAGTACGACATCGTAGCGTTCAAGTCATGTTACCCGGCGTGTAATATTGTCAACGACGAAATGCTTGAGGATTATTACGGCTATTACGCCACCGTCAAGGCGGTCTGCCAGGCTAATCCATATGCACTGTTCGTCCCGTGGAGCCCCCCTCCCCTCAACAAAGCGACAGGAAATCCGGACCGTGCGGCACGCGCGAGAACTTTTTCGACCTGGCTGACGACGACGTACGACGAGGGCGAGTTCAACATCGCCGGGTTCGATTGCTTCGACGTTCTGGCGGGAGACGATCCGGTCAGCGATGACTTCAATTTCCTGAAGAACGAATATGCGGACGGCACCAACTCGCACCCGAACACGGCTGGAGATATTGCGGTCGCGGACGCCTTCACGGCTTGGCTTATCAGCGTCGTGTGGGATTAAAATTGACTACACATTATCACCTGAACTAACGCCTGCTATCTGGAGGAGTTAGAACAGATTGAATCTATACACGGGGCTGCCATTTAACAGGCCGCCCCATCTTTATTTTTTTTTACTACTTAATTTTGTTCAGTTAATGCTGTATATCTGGAGTTTAAAACCACTGCAGAAGAACAGATTGTTGAGTATATCCATATCATCGCTGGGACTGTGTGCTACACCTCCGTACAGAAAGGCATCTTCCGGTGGATCGACATTGTAAAGGATCGGTGAGGACTTAAAAGGTATTGCGAATCCATTCAGGAGTTCCAAAGTATCATAATATTCATAAGGCATTGTACCGTGTTGATTGTCTTCGTACACAATATACGCATCCGATGGTGGATCGACATCCAGGATGTCAAAGCGGTAGAATCCTGTGACATAGGCATATCCGTTCGATGCCGCGATCCCATGCATGGAATCATAATTAGTGGATATGGTATCAGTGATCGATGCAGATAATGGATCAGAAATATCCACAACGTAGATATCACCATCGGAACTCCCTGCTGTCGCGTAAAGACGATCTCCATCGATCGCAAGTGCAAGTACTGATCTCGGAGTGCTTATAGTATGAACAATTGAAGCTGACGATGGATCCGCGATCGAGATCACCCGGATGCCGGACATACTGTTAGCCAGGAACGCGTAATCATCTGAAAAATCGATATCTCTC
>JAUWTM010000067.1 GCA_030614715.1 Planctomycetota bacterium | reverse complement strand
TCTTCTTCGACTACCTGCTTGACTGGTCGGGTCCCGGTGGAAACGAATATCCATCAGGATTCAACTATAACTTTGCACCAATGGGACGCCACGACGTTTCGTCGAACGGTGTCGCTATCTTCGGCTGCTCAGCCAACGAGGATCAGATGAGTCCGCCAGTTGTCAACGATCCGTTGACAGCAATCTGGTACATCAGTTACCTGAAGGACGATGACGCGGTTGCCGGCGATCTGTTAATGGTTACATGGGGCGATGAAGGCTCCGTCGATCCGCCGGAAGACGATCCGGATGAGCAGTACTGGTTCCACACAGCCGATGTTTCAGGTGGCATGCCGGGCTGGCAGGGCACCGAGGAGCAGGACTGTGTAACCTGGCTCATGCCTTATTCGCATGTGGCAGGACACCCACCGTGGCTGGTCGACGAAGAGGCAGATCTTAACATCGGATGGTGGCAGTATCCGTACCTGACGGGATTGATCTACAGACTCCCGTTCCCGGGCTACACCAACGACCTCGATCCGCCGATCTTCCAGGCGTTCCACGTGGAAGACCAGTCGCTGTTAAGGATCGCTGCCGACAACGACAGCTACCTGACATTCGACGATACGCTCCCGAGTCTCGCAACATTGATCTACATGATCGACTCGATCGGGAACATCTATTGTTCAGGCTACCAGGTCGACACAGTAGGCGGACAGTTCTACTACATCGGTCTCGGTAACTCCGAGAAGCTGTTCGAATCGGAAGAGCTCTACGTCGAAGGCGCACTTGCAGTCGACCTCGAGATGCTCCCCACGGTCACCTACCTGTACGAGCAGGACTGGGAAGCCGGTAATAACTGGCTCGCAGTACTGTTCGATACTGGATCCGAGTGGATGGTCAGAGTCTACTCTGTAGACTGGCAGGCCGACCTGGGAGACAAGCTCTCGATCATTGATGATACAGAATCGTTCCCCGGTGACCCGCTGGCGATCGACGTGGACGGCTATAATTTCACCATCCACGTAATTGCCGACAACTCGGGTGAGATCGAGGCAACGGTATTCGACTATACTGAGTAAAAGGAGATTAGACGATGTCCATTATACGAAAGGTTCTGTTTTTTCTGGTCCTCGCCGGTCTCCTGACCTGGGGGATAGCGACGATGGCGTCGAGTCCCGCAATTACAGCCGCAGGCATGACGAACAGCAACGCTGTTCAGCTTGAAGGCCAGGTAATTGACGGAGTAGAGAGGTCACCAGACGCTCTTCATTACGTCAACTAGGCGACACCAGGTATACAGAATTAACCAGGGCTGCTCAAATCGAGCAGCCCTTTTTTTTACAATAATTGTGCCGGGAGTAAAAAAAAAGCCACCTGACGGGTGGCTTATAATTTCAGGTTCATAACTGTCTGTACTTCGCTCAGTCCCTGACACTCGGTGGCGTGTTCAGCTCGAAGACGAAGAGCTCATCCTCATTTTCCTGGTGCATCGCGCAGACGATAGCCTTCTGCAGCGGTACGGCGCCTTCCTTGAACAGGAGAACACCCTCACGGTACGCATCGGGGTAAACATAGAACCAGGTCGGAAACATTTTCTCTCCGGGGTCCTCGGTGAACTCATCGGCATCCACAGGCGAGTACTGACGTCCGGTGAGATCGATAAGCACGCTGTCGACATAGGTCAGCGAAATATGAACGCGCTTGGGTGAAAAGTTCTGGATTTTCAACTGCACCCGGTTGTACTTGCGGCCTTCGATTTCCACCCCGAATTCAAGAGAAAGGAGGGTTATCGCCAGGTGACGCTTAATAATGGTCTTCTGCTTGAAGGTGGCAGAGATCCCTTCCGGGAGCACCTGCAGTTCTCCGCAGGTCGGGCAGTGACGGATTCCCTTTGACAACCTGCTCAGGCAATGCTGGCAGATGTCCTCGGAAATTTCACGGGCGCCCTCCTTGCCATACTGTCGGTTCAAGCTGACTTCGCGTGCACAACGCTCAAGAAACATATCGTATGGGTCCCGCTCCACATCTCACATCCTTTCCGGTAGTGACAGCCGAACACCGGGTCTTTCGATCCCGGAGCAATGGCCGTTCCCGTCAATGTTACAGCCTCCAGGCGGTAAGTATACCATTGCAGATCACAGGATCAAAACTGAACCTTTGGAACCTCGCGCGCCACCGGATCGTCCAGCTCGAAGAGTTCCCGAAGTCCGAATCCGCTCATTCCCGCAACGACATTAGACGGGAACATCTGCACCACGTTGTTGTAGTGGAGCACGGATTCGTTGAACGCCGCACGAGCAGATGCAATTACGTCCTCTACAGCCGCCAACTCTGTCTGGAGCTGCAGGAAGTTCTGGTTCGCCTTCAGGTCGGGGTACGCCTCAGCGAGGGCGAACAGACCCCTGAGAGCCGACGTAAGCATATTTTCGGCAGCTCCCTGCTGTTCTAAACTGGTTGCATCGATTGCCTGCTGACGTGCCTTAATGACTTTCTCAAGTGTATCCTTCTCGTGAGCCGCGTAACCTTTAACGGTTTCGACAAGGTTTGGAATCAGGTCATAACGGCGTTTCAACTCGACATCTATCTGTGCCCACTGCGTATCAACGCGGTTTCGCAGGCCGACGAGTTTGTTGTAGACGCCAATAAACCAGATTATGAGAACTACTACGATTACTGCGATAGCGATCAGGAATCCTAATCCGGGCACGATTGTCTCTCCATAGGGTCAGTTTCGGTACTCACAATCGGGCGAAGTATAGCACAAAAATTTTAGAATGAAAGACCTGAATTTAATCAGGCTTAAAGTAATTTAAACTGAGTGTTTCAGACAGCTGTCCTATTCCAAGGCTGTCGAATAGACCACCGATTTCTTATGTCATTTGTCAATTTTTGATTTGCCTTAATATACATAAAAGTATGATATTCAGATTCCTGTGGTATCATATCAATGGAGGAATCGCTATGAATACGAAACTTTTATTTGTCCTCCTGCTTGTATCCGGAGTGATCTTGTCATGCTCAGCATCCAACCCCATAACCGCTGAGAATCCATGTGATACTGCAAGTACATCGCCTGCGACAAACACCACTTCGTCAACTGGCAGCAATGAGATGCTCTGGGGAGTTTACGAAGGGGTCATATCCGCTGACAGGTCGTCCGCGGAATTAATTCCGTTGAGAAGTGCGATGTTCGAGCTCAACGTAGTCGGATTCATCGAGAACGCTTCACCCAACAACATCAGGATAACCAACAAGCAGATCGTGGGTCCAAACCGCCTGGATTTAACAGTGGAAATACGTCATCCATGGCCGGGACACCAGGAATACACAGCGTTCGATGTATTCGGAGGAGTGCAATTTCCCGTAAGTGAATTATTAGAATTATCTGACGGCCTAACTGGCGGGTCGGAAAGGATGGTGTCGTGGCACCACAACGGCGATCCGCAAGTTTTAAATCCTGACGGGTTCAATTATGGCTATAACAAGACTCCACTGGACGGTCAACCTGAATGGAAATGGTTCATCGAAGGAAATTTAGGCGGGGAAGTTCTTTACGACCATTTCAGCGGGATCACAAATGTCTGGGCGTACAGGAATTTCAAGTGTGACGATGACAGAAATATTTTTAACAGCTATGGATCGGAGCAGCAGACATACGAACTCTGGCTTCCTGAAGGGGAGGAGGTTCATTTCGGCTACGTCGTTCTCGCACATTGGGAACCTGCAGTTAACACGCCGGTACTAAACCCTGAGGCTGACTTCGACATGGATGCAAACAGGTCCGGTCCGTACAGGTTCGAGGTGCTGGACATTTCCGGACCCGTATCCGATTCATCGGATTGTGAAGTGTTGCTGAGAGCGTACTGGCACAAGAAAAACTGGAACAGCTACATTGTACCCTGCACGTATTATTATGACGGTAATAAATGGGGGAATGGCACCGCAATGCTGACCGAGGCTGAGGTTATAAATGAAGTTGGTAATTACAGTGATATTTTACTCACATTGATCAGATGGCCGTGGGAAGAAACCAGGTGCCCCCCCGGCGTGTATCCTCATATTGTAGAAGTCAGGCAAGCTCACGGAGGTTCCAATAATCATTGGAACGGATTCATGGTCTTTGAGATAGAGGTTGAGGATTAGCCCTTTTTATTACCTGTTCACCACAAGCCCCGATTCGGGGCTTTTTTCAATCTAACATTACCTCAGAGGTTATTGCCGTATTATCTATATGAACTGTGCTTGACGTGGTGGTTACGTACACGTAAACTTCCTCTCTTGTGTGCCCTTTCAGGGGGCTTTCCAGGAAGGAGCAAGCCAATGCCGGCAACCGCAATCGTTGGAACTCAATGGGGCGACGAAGGAAAAGGGAAAGTAGTTGATTTCCTCGCCCGTGACGCAGACATAGTGGTGCGCAGCCAGGGGGGGAATAACGCTGGACACACGGTTGCCGTCGACGAGGAGGTTTTCAAGCTTTATCACCTGCCGTGCGGTGTTCTCCATCCCGAAAAAATCAGCATTATCGGCTCAGGCATGGCGGTAAATCCTGTCAAGCTTCTCGAGGAGATCGACGGACTTGACGCGCGGGGCATCAAATGCGCGAACCTTGTAATCAGCCACCTGACACATCTGATAATGCCGTACCACATGATCCTCGACGGTCTCGAAGAAAAGCGCAGAACCGCGGGAGACGCTCGCGGACAGATTGGAACGACGAAACGCGGCATCGGACCCGTTTTCGCAGACAAGATGGCACGGTCGGGATTTCGAATCTGCGACCTTGCCGATCCCGAAACGTTCCGTGAGCGGGTCAGGTACTCGTGCGAGGAAAAGAACGTACTCCTGACGGGTTTGTACGGCGTTGAGCCGGTCGATGCCGATACCATAGTCGATGAGTACCTTGCAGCGGGGCAACGGCTCCTGCCGTACGTGGGGGACGCTGTGAACAAGCTCCTGCAGGGACTGGAGGACGATAAGCGTGTTCTGTTTGAAGGCGCGCAGGGAACGCTTCTGGACATCGAGTACGGGCTCTCATACCCGTTCCTGACTAGCGCTCCTCCGGTGACAAGCGGAATGTGCCTTGGAACAGGTCTTGCTCCGAATAAAATCGACCGTGTCTACGGTGTAGTGAAGGCGTACATCTCGCGTGTAGGTGAAGGCCCCTTCCCGTCGGAACTACTCGGAGATGAAGCCACACGTCTCAGGGACCGGGGCAACGAGTACGGCACCGCCACGGGACGTCCGCGACGCGTCGGCTGGCTGGATCTCGTGCTTCTCAGGTACTCCGCCACCATCAACGGGCTGACCGATATCGTGCTGACGAAGGTCGATGTGCTCGATGAGATGCCCGAGATACAAGTAGCAGTAGCCTATGAACTCGACGGTAAAAGGGTCACAAGCCTGCCGTCGGATCCCGTGCTCCTGCCGGAACTCAAGCCGGTTTACGAGACATTGCCGGGATGGTTGATCAACACGAGCGACCTGACAACCGGTGATCTGCTTCCTGACCCTCTCCAGGATTACATTAACTTCATCAGCGGAATGGTAAAGGTCCCGATATCACTTCTGGGTGTTGGTACACGCAGGAGGCAGATGGTCGAGTTGTAAAAGATACCCGGCCGGGAAAGTTGAAAAAATAAAACGGAGCCCCAGACGGGGCTCCAGTTTTTTGCGAATTTATCAGTAAGAAGCTTTTACGGAATCGGGAGGTACAGCCAGCCGATATCGGTGATGCCGCCCTGTGTAACGATGATGTACTTCTCGTAATAGATAACACCGTTGGCAGTCAGGCGGAATGTGTAGTCACCTTCGGGCACGTTGTAGAGCGTGAACTCGCCGTTGCCGTTTGTCTGGCTGGAAGCGCCGGAACCAACGACCTCAGCGGTCAGACCCGGAACAGGCTCGTTGTACAGTGTGCTGAAGACCGTGCCGATAACGGTACCGAAACCAGGTGTGGTGATTCCAATCCTGTCAAGGTAGATATCGGTCAGTGCCTTCTGTCCACCGGCGAGAGTGACTGTCACGTTGCCGGAGTTATATCCGTACTTCTCGCCAACGAGGTCGTGAGTACCTGAAGCGATAGCCGGGAAGCTGAAAAAGCCCTGTTCATCGGTGAAAGTATCGAGCGGCATGAAGGTCGACTGGGCACGAACCCGGGCGTTGTCGATCGGGATATGGCTGTCCTTGTCGTAGACGTAACCTTCAATTGTGCCGTATTCGATACCCGCTCCATACTCGTTGAAGATCCTGAGCAGGTCGCCGGCCGCCACAGCGTCTTCATTTACGTTGGCAACGTAGATGGCACCAAAGGAGTCAACACGAATGGCACCGGGCATGAAGTTGGCATCGGCTCCACCGAACTCTCGGATGAAGTTACCGTCGTTATCGAACACCTGGACACGGCCGTTACCAGTGTCTGAGATCAGGATGTTCTGGTTCCTGGGATCGATCGCGACACCGGCCGGACCCTGGAACTCGCCGGGAAGCGTACCCATGCCGTTCTGGCGTCCACCCAGCGTCTGCTGGATGACGATCGCATCACCGAACACTACCGGGTCGGTGATAACGACACTGTCCGCGTTAGGCATAGCGATGATCAGGCGGTTGAGCATGTCGAACTCGAAGTCGCAGATGTTGCTTGCGGTCATTCCATCCCGGCTCGACATGAAGTTCATATCAGTTAGATCCCACGCGATGAAGTGGCTGGTGGTCACACAGGCCGGGTCGACCAGGTAAACCATGGCAGCATTCATCTGCAGTGCGAACATTGTCGGGTAGTCGTAATAAACAAGGTAGTCCTGGCCACCTTCGAATATCATTGTCATGTAGTCAGGTGGCAGCGGAGTATCCGGATGGTATGCGAGGATACCTGAGTCGTTAACCGGTACAGCGTTAGTGATGGGCCAGTCGCAGTCAGAATCGGCTATACACTCCGGTGTGAACACTTTCTGGTAAGCATAAGCTGTTACCGGGTGGTATGCGATCGGATGCGGCAGAGTAATGTTTGTCGCGGCATGCGTGTTACAGTCGCAACTGGTGAACGACGATGTCGATGCGATGGGAACGCAGATGTCGGGATAATAAGGATCCGGTTCGCCAGCCCACCAGAACATGTCGTAGGTAACACCGGGAACACCGCCCTGGACGTACATATCGTCGTACAGCGGACTTGGAGAACAGCCAGCGCCAAGCCCGATAATCCCTCTTCCGGTGTCTACCACGCCGAAGTTCGAAGTAGCGAGTCCTGCAAGGCCGCCACCCATGCTTCGTTTCAGAACACCATAGGGGGTGAACAGCAACGTTCCTGACATGGTGGAGAAAACAAGATCACCATCACCCTCGATTGCAATATCGATGATGGAACCGGCACCAGCCAGAGCATCGCCAGAGAAGGGATCCGGGATATCCGGGTCCATAGGTTCCGTCTCGAGGTTGGGAGGTGGGACCGTGGGCTCAGTGCCCTGATCAGGGTTCTTGCAGCCCCATGCCGTTATAGACATTAATATGGCAAAGCTGAGAACTGTGAATATAAGTAAAATTTTCCGCATTTTAAGCTCCTTGGTCTTTTCTGCTTAAGGAATATGGCATATGGCAGAACGTCATCAGCCTCCAAATCCACCATCCCCGCCACCGGTTCCGGTAGCGGACGGTGCGGGCTGTGCGTAGAAATTGGCTTCGTAACTTGACCCGGGCATCAGATTCCAACCTTCTGTCGGCATGGTCGGTCCCCAGATTGGATCGGGCAGCAGGTAAGAACCGGATGCATCACCCAGATTCATGATGCGTACATTTCTCATTTTTCCGGCAGGGACCATCAGTGCATAATTCCCATTAGGGTCGGACTGGGATTCAACTGGAATTCCCTGGTCGCCGATAAAGACACTGCCGGGAATCTCCTCACTGTCGCACATGATAGTGGCCTGCGGAATCGCAACGTTCTTGTTTGTCCGGACAGTTCCAAAGCAGACACCGACTCCGGTACATTCACGTGTGAGTACTCCCAGCTCAACAGCAAATTCATATCCGAGAGTGACGTCGTGTACGATCAGCAATTGCTCGTCGTTGTACTGAAGACCGTTAGGTGTCCAGTTGGCGCTTCCAGTGATAACGACGGGGTCGAGGATTTCAAGTATCGACGGCACAATGGTGTTCGATACATCGGACGGCAGGTCGATAAGAAGGACCTTGTGGTTCAACGTGTTGTATGCTGCGTATACAGCCGGGAAAGGCACTGCAAGGGGCAGGGTCTCAGTGTAATCGGGATTCGAGAACTGATCGTAGAATCCCAGCGTCGCGAAGCTCTGCATCACACTAAGCATGAAATCATCGTTGAGCTGCCTGATAGCGAACATCATAGAACTCGACATGTTATTGATCTCATCCGTAATTTCAGTAACGAACTGGTCGTTCGGGCCGAAGTAAACTTCCACCTTCACACCGATGTTGAACGTATGATTGATCAGCCTGTCCTTGTCACCGCCGAACCTGTCCATGTTGAACATCTGGTCGAAGTCAAACATGAAGGCGTCGGTAAGGGTTTTAACCCCAGGAGGACCGGAACCGTTAACGTACGTACCCGGTGTATCGAAGATCAGGATGTTGTTGATCGACCTGTTGAAGCCGTCATCCAGCCAGTCTCCTGAAGATGCGAGAACCCTATGATTATCGACAATCGCGTACCGGGAGTGAACCTGGCGTGCGATGTCGTCATTATCGGTTTTAATCGTGACGTTACCGGTCTGTGCAAGCTGCGAGATAAGGGGAGCCGATAAGTCATCGTCGAAGTATCCACGTTCGACGACGATCTGGATCGGTACACCCTTGTTGGCAACACCGACGAGCAGCGAAACGAAGTTCGGGTTGGTAATCCTGGTACCAACAATTTTAAGGCTATGGGTGGCATTCTGGAAAATATTCCACATGTCAGCCCTTGTCATCGGGGTAAGTCCAGCAGCCCTGTAGGACTCCCTGATGAGCGGATCGGGATCGACCTGCCGGAACACGGGGTCGGAGATAACAAGACCGACCGGGGACGCCGGAAGTGGGTTATTGAATGAAGGGAAGAACGTATCAAGCGGACGCTCATCCGGGTTCGAGCAGGATGCAATTCCCGCCGCGAGGATAACCACTGTCAAGAGGAATCCGAAGCTGAGTATGGTATTAATCCTCATTTATTTTGCTCCTTTGCATAAACAGCACTTTATCATTTAATCGACCGCTGCAGAGCGGCGGGTTTTTACATATCTGGATTATATCCCCATGTCGGGGGTCGAGCCCACTGTTCGTCACCTTCGAATTCGGGGACCGGATCTTCACCGGGAGCGATTTCGAAGCGGAACTCACCGGTTCCACCAGGAGAAAGTGACCAGAACTGCGACTCAGGTGTCCGGTAACCGTCCCTGCTGATTTTTACTTCAATAAATCCGTTCGGGATATCCGTGCGGTTGAAGTTTCCATTCATGTCGGTTGTCGTTTCAATGATAATCTGACCGGTACCAGTGGTGTCGACCTCGTAGGGAGTGGAGGAGATCCTGACCCTGACATTGTCCAATGGATCGTCCGTTGTAATATCAAAAACACGGCCAAAAATCGTACCGGCTGCCCGCACACCCAGAAGTATGCCGTCATTGTCACCCGTACAGGCTGGGAATATAAATAATCCCACAACAAGAACAGCCAGCAACAGTAAAGATTTCCTGATCATTTTGTCACCTCGCGTAACTTACGCATGGTTTTCATTAAAAAGGTATAGATTAATCACTCCAGTTCGCTTTAGGCGAACCAAGACGGTCATTGTATCATACGACCTTGAAAAATCAACCTTGTTAATCCCCTTCTCCTTTCGTGTATAGTGTATTAATAGTGCTTGATTTGAAATTTTCAATGGGTGTTTCCAATCAGCTCTCCCAATCAGAAAGCTACACAAGGTTACCATAAATTACAAATGCTGTCAAGTGATATTTCACCTTTATGCATAGAAAAATTGGAGTGTAATATCAGCCTGATAGGCTATAATGTCGCAACTGATCTATCGAGCCTCGAACACAGCTAAATGCCTGAAGATTCAGCCACATTTTTCGAGACACTGGGTATACCGCCGTTCCTGATTCTGGCGATACCATTCTTCGCGACCATCATCGGCACACCGATAGCCCGTGATCTCGCGATACGATTGGGGATCGTCGATTCACCGGTCGCGGGAAGCAGTAAGACACACGAAAAAGCCACTCCTTACCTCGGTGGACTTCCGCTGTTCATCGGACTTATAGCGGGAACGTACATGGTACTTAACCAGGCTGCCAGAATTCTGCCCGATGATTTCAAGCCGTGGCTTATCCTCAGTGCAATCACACTGATTTTCCTTGTCGGACTATGGGATGACCTCTGGGGAATGATACCCGGGGTGAAAATGCTGATGCTGGGTGTCGCAGGGACAGTCATGTTTTTCGGTGGTGCGAAGATAGGGTTCATACCTGAGACATGGGGGATCTTCGGACAGGTAATCGCATGGGTCCTGTCGTTGTTCTGGGTGCTGGGCATTACAAACTCCGCCAACCTGATGGACAATATGAACGGGCTGGCGGCCGGTTCAGGGGTGGTAATCGGCTTCAGCCTGCTTGCAATAGCGATAATCGGCTCGGATCCGGTCGGCATCGGCCTGGCGATTGTGCTGATAGGGGTGTTAATTGGCTACCTTCCATACAACTTCCCACGTGCGAGTATTTTCTTCGGTGACGCAGGCAGCATTACACTGGGTTTTTACCTCAGTTTCCTTGGACTGATGGTTGGACGCATGCCGGCGGCAGAAGGGATCCACGCGTTCAGTCACACAATCGCCCCTATTCTGACTGTAGGAATCTTAGTCTTCGATACATTCTTCGTGGCGTTCAGCCGGGGCAAGAGGAAAATCAATTTCTGGTGGGGCGGTAAAGACCACACGTCGCACCGTTTCGTCAATTATGGATTTTCGAAGGTGTTCGCAGTAGTGCTGGTCTGGTTACTGGCAGCGGTGTTCGGAGGTGTCGGGATACTGGCTAAGTTAAGCAGTCCCTGGCTCGCCGGGCTTGAAGCAGTGGTGCTTCTCCTCGTCGGGATCTGGTTCTGGCGCCAGCTCGAAAAGATTGAAGTCGAGACTGTGCTTATCGGGGCGAGTAATATTCGCGAACGTCAGGTCCTCAAGGACCAGGCCTGATAAACCCCGGGGAAATTTAAACCAATCATTTTTTGAACCCTACTGGTATAATGTCAGTCATCCAACCGGATGCCAGGTGTTATCATGCAAAGCTTGCCACTACTCTTAATCCTTTTAATAATCATATCCCTTCCAGCATTAACAGGATGCTCAGCTCCGTCTCCGGATCCCGGGGTTGAAGATGAACCCCAGTTACTGGAGCAGGGCTACGTGACACGCGACCCGGAATACATAGTCGATGAAGACGGAACCGTGTACTACTCAGACAGCCGTACATCGGTTGAGAATGGGGCTGAGAACGATCGGAATCCACTCCTCGCACCGCCGTTCCCCGGAGCGCAACGCTACTATCCGTCCGGTGAAAACACCCCCGATCGCGAATCATATATAACAAGGGCGCCGTACGAGGCTATCGAACAGTTCTACAGGCACTATCTCGCGACTGGAAGCGAGGATCCGTCAGGTGGTGAGCAGCCCGAGAATCCGGTCAATTCCATTCTCAGCAAGGATGAGGACGAACGGCGTCAGACAGCCCTGTTCGTGAACGATGCCGATGGAGAACGCGGCGGGATGAAGGTAATGTTGAAGGATTTTCCAGTGCAGGACGCTGTACAGATAATTTTAACCACTCTCGACGCCACACCTACAGGTCTCAGTCCAACAGGGGTTTATGTAACGTCAGAGCAGGTCCAGATCTGGGCGGATGAGTACGAAACTCAGCAGGACGAGTATGAAGCACGTCGTGCGGAAGCAGAGGAACAGGCGGTCGATGCTGAAGTGATCGATGGTGGCGACACTGAATCCGATACCGACGGGGAAGATCAGGACGAAGGGGATGAGTGAGACTTGACCGGCGAGTGGGTACTGGTTATCGGCGCGGGATACTGGCAAATTCCCCTCATCAAGACCGTTCAGAGGCTGGGATACAGGGCGGTTGCAATCGACCGTAATCCCGATGCTGAAGGCGGCTCGACAGCAGACCGTTTCGAGCCGATTGATATCACAGACTCTGATAGTACAGCCAGGCTGGGTAGAGAAATTGGGATTGCGGGTATCGTCTCCGATCAGACTGATATGTCGGTACCAACGCTTGCAGCGGTCGCGGAGGACTTGAACCTGCCCGGCCCGTCGATGGAAACCGCTCACAACACTACAAATAAGGCCCGGATGAGGGAACTGGCAGGCAAAGCGGGTCTGTCAAATCCCCGCTACAGGGTGTGTGGATCAGTTGGCGAAGCAAAAAATGTTATCGATGAGGATCATCCGGACGCATCGGGTGGAGTAGGGCTGCCATGTGTGGTCAAGCCGACCGATTCACAGGCCAGCAGAGGCGTGCAGTTGATCCATCGAAGGAAGGACCTTATCCCGGCGTTCGAAGAAGCATTTAAATTCTCGCGGGAAGGAAGGATTCTTGTGGAGGAGTTCCTTGACGGTACCGAGGTCACCGTTGAGGGATGCAGGTATGCAGGTGAAACGCACCTGCTTGGGACCAGTTTAAAACGTCACACTCCCCCGCCCCACATTATCGCGATAAATCTCGATTTTCCCGCTCCACTGCCTGACATAACGATGAGGGAAATTCATAATATATACATCAGGCTTGTCGATGGGCTGGGAATCGAAGCCGGCAGCATCCACGGAGAGCTGATTGTTACCGACGAAGGGATTTACCTTGTCGAGATGGCAAACCGCGGGGGCGGAAGCGGCACATCGAGCCACTGTATACCTGCAATGTCCGGAATCGACCTGCTGGAAGCGAATGTAAATTACGCCACAGGCAGGGAACATCCGGTAAAGCGGACACTGAATCGTGCGTGCGTGCTCAGGTTCCTTCTGTACGAGCCGGGAATTGTCGAGTCCATCGAGGGTGTAGAGGAAGCGACATCGATTGACGGTGTTGAGCACCTCGTGATGTATATTAAACCGGGCGACGAACTTGCGCCCCCGGTGATGGACACTCAGCGTCACGGTTGCCTGATTTCTGTCGCAGATACGCTTGAAGAAGCTCAAAAGATCGCGGAATCAGCCGAAAACAGGTTAAATATACGGCTTTGTAAGTAATTAATTAGTTGCACGTTCATGGGAATATATCTTGACCTTGGTCCCGTTTTTTAATATCTTTGTATTTAACCTGCATTATATTTTTACCCTTGATCTGGAGCTTCATCTGTTACGATAGAAAAACAATCGGGAGTTACACATGAAATTGGTACACAGTTGTGCTGCGTTAGTTCTACTGGTACTAGTGCTGAGTAGTTGCGCATCACCATCGTCGAATACCGATCCGGTAACCGCACCACTGTCAGTAAACAACGCGGGAACCAATAACGGAACCTATCTCTGGGGGCTGTTCGAATTCCATCTCGATCCGGTAACCGAGACCATTGAAGTCGTGCCGCTGAGAACTGCGGAAGTCGAAGTCAATGTACTGTTGTTCCTTGAACCACCATCCGGACCTTCGTTTATCACAGTCTCGAACGGTGTGTGGAATCCGCCGGAAGTTGCGGTCGATGTCCGCTTAACACATCCATTTGCAGGATTCCCCGAATACATGGGTTTCTCGGTCAGGGGAGTACTTCTAACGAACGGCGCACTTCACAATTTCGACAACCAGTCGATTATCACGTCTACGCCGAACCAGTTGCGATTAGTTAATGCTGACGGGTACACGAGGTGGATGAATCCCGATGAGTTCCCGTTCGACGGGACAATTTTCAACTACTATCCCGGAGCGATGGGTGATGTAGCGGGTGATCTGTATAAGAGCACGGTAAATCCATATAAATTATACGCAGACGGACTCACAGCGAATCCGGATAACATGGACCTCGATGAGAGTAACATGTCGATGTTCAGCGATGGCGCACAGAATGAACGCCGGTACGAACTTAATTTCAACAGTACCTCGTTCGGCGTATTCCAGTACGCTGTAATCGCGAGCACAGATACACCGACCGTCTACCCTCCTGCGGGACCGGGGGATTTCCCGCTCGGAACCGTGGCAAGTGAACCGTGGCGTGTTGATATTACGGAGTTACAAAGTGACCTCTGGTACAATGACAACACGAACCAACAGGGTGGAGCATTGAACCTGCAGGTCGATGTGTTTGATTTTGAAAACGCCGACCTTGACGAAGTGTACATAGAAGCACCGGGAGTGTTTCCCAGACAGCAGATGCCGCTGATAGGCCAGGTCGGTAACCAGCTTACATTCCAGCTGAGTGTAGCGAACATCGATCTCAACAGTGCCGACACTTTCGACATGCTTGTGTCGGCGATCGCGCCTGACGGTGAGGGCTACGATGGACGCCTTCCCGGTGAAGAACTTGCGACGTACATGCTGTGGCCAGTCGATGTTTACGACGGGACTCCGGAACCGCCGGAATGGCCGTTCTATGATGACTTCGAGACGTACAATTACATATGGACGCCGCATGGCGGCGAGTGGTGGGGCAAACTTGACGGGTTCATGAACGCATCGGGAGGCCCGGACGGTGGTGGGACGTGTTTCGAGGAGGACACAGGCAGTGCTGATGAAAATCTTAACATGAGCTTTGTGACGTCACCATCGATAGATGTTCCTGATTCAACCAAGGACCTTGTTATAATATTCAATCATACTATCGAGGTCGATATTCCGGAGGAATTCGGTCATTTTGCATGGGACATGTGTTTCTTCCGTGTAAACGGGGAACAGGTGTTCCCAACCGGAGGCCCGTCCTACGAGGATAATTTTTATCCATGGACGTTCGATGAGATGAAGTGCTGGACTACGGATTATCCAATGACAGAAAGTACATTCAACCTTGGTACTGATCTCAATGGAACCACAATTACGGTTGACTTTGTGCTTGACACATACGATTACATCGATAACTGCGATCCGCCGAACTTCGGCTGGTTGATTGATGACATACTTGTCGATTTTGCAGATTGACGAAACAACCTCCTTCCCCGTGGAAGGATAAGCAAATACACGAAAACCTTGGAGGTTTTAATCATGCGACTTGCAGGAACAATTCTTGTTACATGCCTTATCTTTCTGTTTTCACTCGGCTGTTCGAATACCGAACCGCCAACGACACCTGGTCCGGTCGATAATCACGAGACAGCCGCAGTCAACCAGCTGTGGGCAGCTGTTGATTTCAGCTGGGACGGTGTGTCTGAGGATCTGACGGTTGTACCGTCCAGGTCGACAGAGATCCACCTCAATCTAACTCCGTTACTCCCACCAGGCGCTGTCCAGCTGACGATTCTCGGCTGGGACCCTGGTACCCAGGTCCTGACGATCAGGGCAACACTGACTAATCCATATCCGGTCAGCGGCTACGATGTCAGGGGAATCGTCACTAACCTTATCGGTGGCGAAGTATTGAATCCCGACGACTACACCAAGCTATTCGATCCACATGTGCCCCCGATTCCCAACGCGTTCAGGGCATATGCAAAGGAAGAAACCAATCGAAGGTTCTATGGAAACGATGCCGATCCCAGCCAGTACATAAAATCAGAAACCTACGAGATTTACTTCCCAAGTGTACTGGTCGGCACTTTCATCGTAACAGCGTCGTGGCCGACAAATGCCGAAGAACCCTACGACATCGTCAGTATCGACCAGGTTGGTACATTGACCGATGCCGGGGGATCGCTGGAGGTCACAGTCGAAGTGCTTGACTGGCAGGACGTAACGGCGGATGACGTTATTATTGAAGACAATCCTGTAACAGGGGCACACGTATTCATGACCCAGATCGACACAACTCTCTGGCAGGCGACCCTCACAAACGCTGGCGGCGCACCTCCGGGAGAATACGAAGTATGGGTCGCGGCATTAGACTATGACGTGTCGTACCCGCTGTACAACAAATTCACGATAACAGTAGAGCCTTTCAATCCCACCGTATGGAGCGATCCAATCCTTGTCAGTGGTGATGCGGGCGTGGATGAAATTCTCCCGAGGATAGTGCTACGTGAAAACGATTACTGGATTGTCTACACGGACGGCACGGACGCTCTGGCAAGGATGTCTACCGACGGTGGTCTGAACTGGTCGGCGCCGATGACCATAGGTAACTACGAAGATATAGACACAATCCATGCAGTACCGGGCGGCGATTCGATATTCGTCCAGTACCAGACGTCCACATCGAAGGAAACATGGCTGAGCGAGTACAGTGCCGGCGCATGGTCGGCACCCGTGAGAAACAACATGATGGGTCTGACAACGCAGCCATGGTCGTGCGATTTCGGAGTCGGCGGTGATGGAACGCTGTTCGACATGTGGACCGGAGGCTGGTCGATGTTCGGATTCCATTCGGAGAACCCACTGGATCTCAGCGCGTTTATTTACGATAACATCCAGCCGATGTACAATGCCGTATACTCAATTAACGACGGTTTTGTCCAGGACGCTCAGACTCCGACACTGTTCTACGTCCATGATGACACCCAGCTTGATTACGGATATTTCGATGGAGCACTCTGGCAGAAAGCGGCAGCTTACACGTCGCAGGATACATTCATCGAGCCGGCAATCGCTCCCGAGTCCGATATCCCGTTTCACTGCGTGGTTGGGTTCAATCGCGGCGCCAATAACGATGTTCAATACCTCCGGTTCGATACCTGGCCCCCTGCGTCACCGACTGTCACGTCGCTTGCCACAGGACTTATTGATGAGCCGACGTTCCATTCAATCAGTGTTGAAGGAGACGTGGTATCGGTACTTTACGACGCTGATGGTGAAATCAGGTACGTGGAATCGACGAACGGTGGCGATTCGTTTACAAGCGACCTCGTGCTCAGTCCAACGTCAATGTCCAGCCACATTAGAATCGACGGTTACACTGACAGCACGGTCGCAGCATACGCGATGGACGAAGGCGGAGATTACAACATCTATGTGAGAATCAAGAATTAAATTCGATTGCGGTCGGAATCAACTGCAAGTCGCGAATTTATTAAGATCCTCCCTCTTCACCGGGGGAGGATTTTCATTGCCGGGTTATTTTTGATCTGTTGACATTAAGTCCTGCCAGTGTTAGCTTTATTATCAATCCATATAACCGGATTCAATATCATTTCATGTAACATCGATGCAGGTGGTAAATGGGCGGGGTCAACGCGCCCCTGCATGTGAACAGGGATCCTCCATGAACGTCCAGAAAGTGTCCGTAATGCTGGTCCTGCTGATACTCCTGATAACTCCGGCGCGACCGGCGTGGGCACTGAGCGACCTTGCGGAGGATTTCATCTTCTGGGCAAGGCAGCCGGATATCTCGTTCCCGCCTGAGGACTGGTCTGATGAGGACGTTCGTGACGGGGCGCTGGAGGTTCTTGACGCGTTCGAGAACGGTGAGAGTGAAGACTGGACTGTACACTTCTGCCTGATCGCACTCGGCCATACGCGCAACCCTGAGGACGTCCCTCGCATCCTGAATTACGAGGATACGATGACTGGGGCTGTTCTGCGATCCATACGCGGGTTCCCTGCACCGGACGCAATCGAGTGCATGATACGCCAGTTAACAGCTGAGCGTGCAAGCTTCAGGGAGCTGGCGATAAAGGCACTCCGGGATGTCGAATACGATCTCCTGGACGAGCCGGATGTCTGGAGAGATGCAGCGGTCGAAGCCCTGGAAACGTCCAGGGAGGTCGAGGAGCACGAACCGCTTGCGGAGCTGATGGACGAAGCAATAGAGATCATCCGGACTGCTACCGTTGTGTCAGACTGAGGAGTACAGCGGTTCGGCATTGAAAAATTGGTTGACAAAGAATTAGGAGGTCTGGTTTTGAAGGCATTCAAGTGTGTGCTAATACTACTGATGCTGGTCGTGCTTGCCGGATGCAGTAATTTAACCGATCCAATCCAGCCGGCTGACGCTCCCGCTCAATTGAACACCCTGGAAGCTACTGACTCCAAAAACCATTTCCTGTGGGGATATTACAACCTTGATTTCGACCTCGAAAACCTGACCGCGAGTGCGGTTCCGGACCGGGTTTCGATGACGCACTTCAATATCACGAGCCTGGTACAACCACCAGCCTGTTATGACTGCCTTGAGCTCGAAATTCTCCAATATAATCCACAGTCCAGCTATATCGAGCTGAAGGTTACCCTTAAAAACAACACATCGGTAAAGGGATACGACGTCAGGGGTATCCTGCTTCCAAAGGTGGACGGCATTCAGCTGCTTGACGCGGAGTCGTATACACCTCTCTGGAGCGAGGGGGCTTTCAGCAGCCTGAATCCATTCAGGACATTCGCTCACAGCGTTCCGAGCCGGATTTTCTACCCGCAGTACTGGGACTTCAGGATATACGAAATCAGCTACGGAGTGCTGGGGAACCTTGGGAAGATCGGCTACGCTGTCGATGTATCGTATCCGGGCAATTGCGAGGAGCCGTACGAGATCCTTGTACCATCGGAACCGGCCAAGTTCATAGAGAATTACCCGACCGTTGTAACGGTACAGATTCTCGATTGGCAGGAGGATGTCGAGTGGGCGATCATTTATCCCTACCCGCTTGCGATGTCGGATTATTCAGATTACATGCAGATGACCGAAGGGGCTGACAACTACTGGGCAGCATCATTTTCCAACTCGAACGATGTCAGTCCCGGGTACTATTACCTCTGGGTACAGGCGAAAAGCATGGGAACCGATGTCGTCACATGGAACAAGGTGAAGGTATCCGCGCAGGATGCACCACCGCTGAATACGATATATGTTACCTACTACGCTGCCGTGGACACGGGTGGCAACCTGCCGTTCCTGGAGAATCCAGGTGGAACGGACTTCGAATTTTCATACACGATCGCCAGCCAGCTCAGAAGCTGGGCGAACCTGCTGTGGAACAAGTACGGTTTCAACCTGGTGGATGACGGAACCATTCACATCATGGACGAAAACGCGTCGGACTGGAATTACTACCACCTGGACAGCGAAACCGAGGTTGCATCGATGCATTCGAACTACGGGCAGTCCGCCACACCCGACACGCTCAACATGTATTTCGTCCAGACCCTTCCATACGACATCGAGACAGCGTTCTGCACATTGCCAGCCGATGGGGGCCTCTCGAACCATAAACGTCAGCATGTTTATCACGTATACAGCCCGAACGTGTACTTCTGGGAAGAGGTAATGGCGCATGAATCAGGACATGCGTTCGGAGCGCTCGAGGACATTTATCTCCTGCTGCCGTTTATCGGCTATTACTGTTACGACCTGAAGAACGATCAGCCGCCGAACAAGCAATACCTTTACTGCGAGGACAACGCGTATTATCCGGGCAACCTCATGTGGTTCTCGATGGGGTGGTCTATCTATGCGTACGACCTGACGCTGGGCCAGGCGGACTGGGTCGAGTGGTTCAACGATGAGTATCCGGAGAGCTGGTAAACCGGAGCTCGAACTACCTCTTAAAATTCTGACAACCCGGGAAAGTTTTATATTTTTCTCGCCCAGAAAACCGCGCGTTCGCTGTCGATGTTGTAATTCCCGCCTTTGCGGTCACCGTACTCGTGAATGATCTCGAAACCGTTCTGCTCGAGCCATTGTTTGACCTCATCGTGTGAGACCGGACGCTGGGCGGCGAGATAAGTGGTAATTTTTTCCTCACCGGGAGGATTTTCGTAGAACCAAGTGCGTTTCAGATGCAGCACGCGATCGGATTCGTCAAATCTCAGGCCTTCCTTGATGGAGCGGCCGAAGGAACCGTCCGCTCCATGTCCCTCAAAGACCACCTGCTGCCTGCCAAACGGTCCCCGTCCCCAGTTACCCTTGTAGTCATCGTTGTCGACAAACAGGTAACCTCCCGACTTAAGGCCTCTCGAGGCGTTTCTAATACATTTGGTCTGGGTCTGAGGGGAGTCGAGTTCATACAGGCTGTTGGCAGCGAGGATTATCAGGTCATACCCGCCACCCCAGTCACAGTAAACTGCATCCTTAACGATCAGTGCCAGCCTGTTACGGGTATTCCTGTCCAGACGGGCGGCCTTTTTGACAGCCCTGTCATGCATGGACTTTGAAATCTCGATGCAGACAACCCTGTGACCGTCCTTTACGAGAGGAATCGCGATCCTGCCGGTACCGCTGAACGGCTCCAGAACATTAAGCGCATTGAAATCGTCAATCAAACTGCGTATCAGGTCGATATCGTCGCTGGAATTCTCGGTCGAGTCGTAGAGTTCGGCAATAAGTGGATGATCGTAGTCGAGTGAATATTTATATTCTTTCATCTTGCAGGACCTGTCGTTACTTATCTATATAATTCCCTGCAGCACACATAGTGTGAACTAATTGCCAGGTTGTCACTACATTCCGTTATAATAACCTTTGAATTAACTATACTGCCCACGATGGACGCGGCGGTTTCCTGAGGACAATTAGCCCAAGTGAAAGCCATCGTCCAGCATCCTCTTTTATCGCGCGTCTTAGGTTTTCCGTGCACATATCGGACGATGCAATCTGCAGCCATTCCATGATTCTGTCCCATGCGTCGCCTGTGTACTCCGCAGCCATGATGTGGAAGCCTTCCCGTGAGTACATCAGGGCGGTATAGGCGGGGGTCCAGAGTTTTGCGCCCTCGTAATCGGCAAGTGACGGCTCGAAATATTCGGGGGTGTCGTTCCTGAACGATGTTGGTCCGGCAAGACAGACCAGGCCGTTGGGAGCGAGGACCCTGTAGATTTCCTTCGCCGATGCAGGAGTGACAGCGGGCAGGAACGGGTATCCAAGGCTGTAGATGCGGTCGAATTCCTCCGACGCCACCGGGATTGCGGAGATCGATCCGGGAATCACCCGAACTTTATCCGACACGCCAAGCACCTGGGCAGTGGTCTCGGACAGCTTCTCATCAGACGGATCTTCTGCGATGACGGTGATATTAACCTTGTAATCACGTGCAAGTACAGACGGTATCACGCCCGGACCCGGGCAGAGGTCAAGAACTCTCTGGTTCTCAGCGAGTTCGAGGGCTTCAAACATCAGGTCAGCGAGGGAAGTTCCACCCGGAGCCGAAGATGCCTGTTTAAGTAACGCGGATTCCAGTGTATCCC
>JAUWTM010000125.1 GCA_030614715.1 Planctomycetota bacterium | reverse complement strand
GATGTCCGATCCCGTCGAAGGTGACAGCGAATGAAAAATATTGCCGTACTCCTGTTGTTCGTTAGTTTTATATTCTGCACCTTCGGATGTGTGCGAACCGACACGCCATCGAGTCAGGAACTGGTTTTCGATGGTCGTCCACCAATTGAGATAATGGTCTTCACCGGTGACATTCTCAGCCTCGATATTGATCACATCAACACTGTCATTGCTGAAAACCTCGACAGCATCGATCCGGTCGAAGGTGATGTCCTCGGTCGGCTGAATGACAGCGAGGTCGGTGAACTCGTTCCGTGCGGTCCCGTCCTCAACTCGATCTCCGCTCTCCTCGAATACACGGATGCCTGTTACGGTGCCTATGACCCGACATTGCAGATTTTATGGGACGTTTACGCCTTTGGAGATGGTGGTCGTTACGTGTCCGATTACGAACTGGCGGACGCTTTACGGTGGGTCGGTTACCGGGAGGTGGAACTCATTGATGATGCAGTTCTGCGGAAGGGTGAAAATGTAAGGCTGGGTTACGGACCGGTTGTCACGGGAGCAATGGTCGACTGGGCAGTTGAGCTGGTAACCGAGACCGGAATTGAGAATTTCTCAGTGACGTGTGGGCACAGCGCAACTGTAAGCGGTGACGATCCGGATCGGATGCTGGAGGATGTTTCGGTTCAGGAAATTAAATATCCTCTTGATAAAGCGACCGAGGATGCATACCAGCAGATAATAGGGTACATCAGGCTTGAACCGGGTCAATATATGGCAGCCCTCGATGATGACGAAAATTATTTCTTTTCTCGCGGTGAGCAGTATCACCAGGTGATAGACACTGTCATGGGACGTCCCGTTAGGAATGTTAACGCAGCGGTGGTTGTATCAGATGAGTCCGGCCTCCAGGCATCGGTGTTCGCATACGCTGTCATGGTCATGGGAATCGAAAGAGGACTTGAATTCCTCGATGAAACAGAAGGTGTGGAGGGCTTTCTCTACTCGGAAGACGGTGAAGTACATGTGTCGGGAGGCCTGGGCGACAGGTTCTGGAGGTGAACAAGTAACTGAATTCGTGAATGCCACATGTTATAATTAATTGTATGCATAGATGGATGCCGGAGCTTATTTATTGTTTCGGTAGTATTGGAGTGGTATCAGATGCGTAATCCCTTGAGCGGTAAGCGTGGTGTTTTCAAATTCAGCGATTTTCTAAATGCACTCGGAATTGTATTCAATATCTGGACGTTGATCTACGGTGGTGCTGCAACTATTGTAATTGTCATTGTTATTAACATGTTTGTTCCTCCAATCCCACCAATTCCCCCAGAACCACCTGATCATCCAAATGGTGTTCATACATTGGAAGACTTTGAGATAACACCTGCGACCCCTGATTTAAACGCACATCTGACGCTAACCAGGCAATCGAATGATTCAATAGCAATTAACGCAATTGTTGAAAATCGCAAGGATTACAATCTGTGCGTCCAGAGAATCCAATTCGTAACCCTTGATGCTGCGGTCGAGTGTCCTGTCGATCCAGCAAATGTCGTCCTGCCAGAAATCTATCGACTCGTAGCATGCAACGACGATACAGCAATCTACTGTGACAGATATATTTTGACTGATGACGAGCTTCAATCGTGCACATTTTGTGCTGTAGTAACGCTTGTAGAATGTGACAGGTGGGACGATCGACTAATGTCAGTAGAAGATGGATTGATCCACCTTCGGGCGGATGTCCGGTCACATTAATCCTGTACGCTAGCGCATATCGCCCGAATCCACTATAATTCTTCCCTCGTGAGTGTTACGGATAAATCAGTGACGGACATAACAGCCGGATCGGAAAGACATGAACGTATCGGGACGATTCCCGAGGCGATAGCCGACCTCAAGGCGGGTAAATTCATCATTCTCGTCGATGATGTCGACCGTGAGAACGAGGGAGACCTCGTATTCCCGGCTGAAACCGTCACCCCGGAGATAATCAACTTCTATGAGACCCACGTCCGTGGCTGGATATGCGTCGCGATGGCACCATCGGAGACAGACCGCCTGGAACTTCCGCTTATGGTGGATCGGAGCACGGAACGTCATGGGACTGCGTTCACGGTGACCGTTGACGAGGCATCCGGGACCTCAACCGGCATCAGTGCCGCGGACCAGGCGTTAACTATCAGGCGTCTTGCCGATCCAACGGCGACCCCGCAGGATTTCCTCAGGCCGGGACACGTAAGGCCGCTTCGGGCACGCACCGGGGGAGTTCTGGAACGGGCAGGGCATACGGAAGCCGTTACGGACATGATGAAGCTCTCAGGCTTCCGTCCGGTTGGAATTCTCTGCGAGATAAAAAATCCCGACGGATCGATGGCACGTCTGCCGCAGCTGCTCAAGTACGCGGAAGAGCATGACGTGAAAATTTACACCATCGAGGACCTGATCGCCTACAGGCTCCTGCAGGAAAGGTTAGTAAAGCGGGTTGTCGATTCCGAGATCGAGACGAGGTGGGGACCGTTCAGGTCAATCGGCTACGAAAGCGTTGTCCGCGACGAACAGCATATCGTCCTGGTGTACGGAGATCTGGCGGAAATCGTTTCGGGTCCCGAGCCTGCGCTCGTGAGAGTGCATCATGCCCATGTCCTGTGCGACATTTTCGGTGTGCGTCACGAGGAGGGATTCGACCGCATCGATGCCGCAATGCGTAAGATTACCAAAAAGGGGAAGGGTGTTTTTATCTATATAAGGTCACGTCTGCGCGGACAGAGAATGCTCGGGCAGTTGAAGGATATGGCTCTTGAATGTGATCCCGTCCTTGAGACTGAAAATGGTCGTGAGGTCCCTCCTGAGGACGTGATGAGGGATTACGGTCTTGGTGCGCAGATAATCCATGATCTGGGAATAACAAATATGCAGGTGCTGACCGATCATCCGAGGGAACTGATCGGCCTGAAAGGCTACGGAATAGAAATCGAAGGGCATGTGCCGCTTTCCCCCGTGTAATGTGGGAAGGTTCTACGGTACAATAACCATGAATATGGAGGCCGAACGAAATGGTCAAAAAGATAGAAGGAACACTCGACGGTAAGGGACTCAAGATCGCGATCGTACAGTCGCGGTTCAATGACCTCATTACCGGAAAACTGGCAGAGGGTGCTCTCGACGGACTGATCCGTCACGGTGTGGACGACGAAGATATTCATCATATTATGGTACCGGGCTCGTTCGAGGTGCCGATCGCTTCCAAACGGGCTGCAGCGAGTGGCAAATACGATGCCGTGATCGCGATATCAGCGGTGATCCGCGGCGCAACGAGCCACAACGAGTACATAGCGGCCGAGATGACGAAGGGAATAGCACAGGCGGCCCTTGATACCGGCGTTCCGATAGTCTACGGCACCATCACATCGGATACATTGGAACAGGCGGTCGAGCGCGCAGGCGGTAAGGGTTCCAATCGCGGGTACACTGCTGCTGAGACCGCGATAGAGATCGCCAATGTAATCAGGCAGGTGGGCTGATTTGACATCCCGGGGTCCGATAGATTCCGGCGTAAACGCGTCCGGAAAACAGGCAACCGATGAAATTTCACCATTGAGCTCCGAATTGCAGCTTGTCCGGATCCTCGATCGCACGCTTCGGAGCCGTTACCCGGATGGGGTAAGCCTTCTTCAGACCCTTGAAGGCGGGCAGATCCTTGAGCTGCACCGCCTGATACGTCAACCGTTCAACCCGAATTCCTGCTCCAAAGCCGAGGATCTGACCACGTACTTATGGTTGCTCGGACGAGTGCCGTCACTGGAGCCTGGTGGTGGCCTGACGATACGGGACTCCAGCTCAACTGAGAAGTATGTAATCGGACGGGCATTTTTCAGGGAAGCCGAGGAGGAGTACAGGCTCATCCACGGTATGATCGCAGAGGCACTGGGAAGGTAACATCAAGGGGATACCGTCAATGATAGAAAGATACACTCGTGAGGCGATGGGGAAAATCTGGAGCGATGAGTATCGTTTCCGGAAACAACTCGACGTGGAAATTGCGGCATGCAGGGCGTGGGGATCTCGAGGCCTGATCCCTGAGGACGACCTGAAGACCATCCTCGACAAGGCGGATTTCGACCTCGATAGAATTAATGAAATAGAGAAAGTTACCAACCACGAGACCGTTGCCCTGATCGAGGCGATCTCGGAGAAGGTCGGTCCGGCCGGCAGGTGGATACATGTAGGACTGACCTCATCGGACGTCCTCGATACATCATTTTCACTGCAGGTAATCGAAGCAGCCGATATCCTGATGGACGATCTGAAGGAATTTCGGACTGTCGTCGGTGAACAGGCCCTTAATTATAAGGATCAAGTCTGCATTGGACGAACCCATGGCGTCCATGCGGAGCCAACCACATTCGGGCTGAAGCTGCTTGTCTGGTACGAGGAGCTGGGTCGGGATATCGAACGTCTCGAACGTGCAAGGGAAGCGATGAGAGTCGGTAAAATTTCAGGAGCCGTGGGAACCTGGGCTTTTCTCGACCCCGAAATGGAGGAGGAAACCCTGGGTTACCTCGGTCTGAAGACCTGCAATGTCACTAACCAGGTGATACAAAGGGATCGGTACGCGGAATTCATGGCTGCGCTCGCGATTATCGCGGGTACATTCGACATAATCGGGACGGAGATACGTCACCTGCAGAGAACCGAGGTCCGTGAGGCGGCTGAGCCATTCGGGAAGGGACAGAAAGGTTCCAGCGCGATGCCTCACAAGCGAAATCCAATGACCTGCGAGAGGGTCACGGGCCTTGCACGGGTTGTCAGGGGCAACCTGCAGGTCGCGCTCGAAAATATGGCACTCTGGCACGAGAGGGATATCAGCCATTCGTCGGCGGAGAGGGTAATATTCCCGGACTCCTGCGTAATAATTGATTACCTCTGTTCAAAGTTAATAAAGATTATTAAGAACCTGGACGTAAACGTCGAAAATATGGCAAAAAACCTCGAACTCACCGGTGGAGCGATATTCAGCCAGAGAGTGCTGCTGGGGCTCGTAGAATCGGGGATGAAGCGCGAGGATGCCTACCCGCTGGTCCAGAAAGCGGCTCATACCGCCATTCGGGAGGGCACAGATTTCAGGGACGAGATACGTAATGACCCGGAGGTCAGGGAAAGGGTCGGGGACAAGCTCGACGATCTGTTTGACTACGGATATTTTGTCCGTCACAGGGACGCGGCATTCAGGCGTGCTGGATTAATGTAAATTAATATTTCCACCTGAACGGTGCCCGGAGTCGGGGAATTCCGGGGTAAAAACCACTCAAAAAGCCGAAATTCGCCAAAAATGCAGAATATAGCGTAGTATCCTCTTGCGTAGAATGCTATAGTGTGGTATATTTCGTATCGATAAGCTGAAACCGAACCGATAAAGGCAAACCTGTCGCGAGGCAGGGGCGCAAAGCCAGAGGTCTTAAGAGAGCAGGTAAGGTTTTAAGACGGCTCAGCTCCCGAAGTTCGTTGTCACGCCACCCGTTTGGGGGCAGACAGCGTAAATGCTGATGCCAGTGAACAGGTGGCGTTTTTGAATTAGAGACAAACAAAGTTTACATAGATGAATGAGCCGAAAGGCAGAAAATTCAGTATAAAAAAACCAATTCAAATTACAAATTGACCATACGGAGGTTCACAATGACCAGCTTCAATAAAGTTTTCAAGAACGAAAAGGGACAGGGTCTTACCGAGTACGCTCTGATTATTGCGCTCGTCGCTATTGTGGCGGTAGCAGCTCTTACACTGCTCGGTGGCCAGATTGATACTATCTTCGGCGAAATCACCACGGATCTTGGCGCTGCGTAAGCAGCACTCCAGCGGTTTGGGAAGCGGGGGGGCTGTATGCCCCCCCCGAGTTTTATTTTCACCGGCCTGGCAAACAAAAATAATGACCTGGTTTATCGAATGAATACGACGAGAAGTAACCGGCGCAGGCCGGTATCCCGATTAAGAGGTGACAATATGACGTTCAAATATCTGAAAAACGAGAAGGGACAGGGACTTACAGAGTACGCTCTGATTATAGCCCTTGTCGCGATTGTGGCGGTTGCAGCCTTAACGCTGCTCGGCGGCCAGATTGACTCGATCTTTGGTGACATCACAACGGATCTTGGCGGCGCCGGCGCGGTATAGATATTCTTAAAAGCGTATTGCAGTTTCCTCCTGACAGTTGGCAAGAATGCACGGGGGCCCCATGTGGGTCCCCTTCTTATTATTTCCATGCTGTCTGATTATGCCTGGTAATGGTTCAGGATCAAAAGTCCAATTCGATATTACTAATGGACATTAAGTCTGAATAAATCAGTGCATATCTGCGGCGCATGGAAGGCTGCAGATCAGCCTTACGGTTTGTCCCACTGGAGGGGCTGTCTATGTCAAACTTGAGACCATTTATAATCGCTATCGCCTTCGGCATTATCGCCGTGGTGCTGGTCTACATGTACATCCAGAAGGTCCAGAACCAGGGCCCCGAGGAAATAGAGATGGCCCGGGTTGTCAGGGCAACAGTCACCATACCTGCCAGAGAAACGATCAGGGAGAATATGATCGAGGAGATCGAGGTGCCTGCGGATATCGTAACTCCGGAGACGGTTACCGAACTTGAGGAGATCCTTGGGCAGGTATCGATGACCGTAATCTTCGAGAGTCAGACCCTTATGACTCAGATGTTCGCGGAGGAGACCGCCCTTGAGGACCCGTCCCGTATGCTTGAGGAGGGCGAGAGAGCGGTAACGGTGGGGGTAACTGAGGTCAGCGGGCTTGGTGGTAATATCAGTCCCGGTGACGACGTCGATGTCCTGGTGACGATCCTCAGCAACGAGGAAGTTGGAGTAGCGAGTACGTTCACCATCCTCAGGGACATCGAGGTAATTGCAGTCGGACAGAATATCGGATTCGATGAATCAGAAACGCAATCGACGGGACCGATATCGAAATCGGTCACTCTGAAGGTTAATCCCGCAAGCGCTGAAATTCTTGCGCTGGCAAGCGAAATAGGCAGCATCCGCCTCAGCCTGAGGCATCCCGATGATCCGTTCGCACCTGCATCCGATGGAACCGCCCTGACGGAAATCACCCGATATACGCCTACGCGGGAAGACCTTGAAGCCATGGCGGAGCGTCAGCGTGAAGATGAACGGCTTGAAACAGAGCGGCTGGCTGCGCGTACACCGGTCTATATGCCCCGTGATACAGATGGTGATGAGGAGTTTGATTTCAGCCAGTACGAATTCATGCCTCTTGAGGACCTTGGTCCTCCGGGGATCACGATCGAACTGATCATGGGTGGCGAATCACAGATCATTACCCTTGAAAGGGAAAAGTGATACGAAAAAATGTCGTCGCATGCCAGCGTTGACATTTTTGTACATGCAAACATTAAGGCTTATTAAAGGACATATAGGATACAGGCCATCGACATAAGTGATGTCAATCTATCCAAGTAAGGTGGACATGGAACAATGAAATTACCAGCTAAAATACCTCTCCGGCTACTCGGAGCGGCCTTACTACTAGTAATACTGATTGCCCCGCAGGCCCGGGGAACCCAGGCAGCGTCCCGAATCACTAGCCTGGAGATTCGGGATCAGCATAACGAGGCGGAACTCAGGGTGGATGGTGCTATCGAGTACGGATATTTCCCCCTGTCGGAGCCGCACAGGCTGGTTTTCAATTTCCCTGTAACGATTCTCGATATCAATGACGGCGAGACCATCTCGAACGAAATCGAGGGAGCCGCTTTCAGGGAGATCCTTCTCAGCCAATTCTCGACGGAACCGCCGATAGCGAGGATGGTTTTCTACACAACCGGACCCGCAACCGCTACGGTGAGTTTCGATCCAGCGGAAGGGAACCTTATCATCAGGATAGACCTTGAGGACGTCGAAGGACTGACTCCTGAGCCGGAAATCCTGAGTCTCTTCTCGGAGACAACCGAGACCGCTCAAGGCGAGGTTACACCGACACTGGCTGTAATACCCACTGAACCGGTCTACGACATTCAGTTCAGTACGGGTGATGTTCTTATCACCTTCCCGGGACTGACCGCGGATGATGTCCGGGTCACCCGGTTGAGGTTCCCGGACAGGCTGAACGTACGGATGTTCACCCTCGATGATATCGGTAATGAAAGGCCAAGGTTCGATGCCCTGGATCGCGGGAACATATGGAACGACGTGGCCAAGACCTGGACCAGTTTTATCGACCGGGACGGCCGGGGTGTGATCGACCTCACTGTATATCTCTATCCGACCGCCGGTTACACCCAGAGCATCAGCACGTCCGGAATTCCCGAGCTCAGGATATTCGGTATCGAGCCGACAATCGAAATCTCTGAAGTTGAGATCGAGATCGAACCTGAACCGATAGCGGAAGTCGAGGTGGCTGCGTACGGTACTGAAATAGAAGATGATGTTTTAATCGAAGAAGCAGTCTCCGAAATACCTGAGCCACTGCCGATCGTGCCGGAGATTATCGAAGAAATCATCATCGAAGAGGAACTTTTAATTGAAGAAACTCCATTAACTGAAGAAATCCCATTAACTGAAGAAATTCCTGTATACCCGGATGAGTTCGAGCCGACAATGGATGGTCCGATCAACCTCCTTTGTGCATCGGACACAACGGAAGTAATTGAGGACGCTGTACTGATAACAGATATTTCAGATATCGATCCCACAGCCCTGATAATCGAACGACACGATCCTGAGCCCGTTACCGAACTACCGACAATGGTGGCACAGGCGACCATGATCCAGCCAACCGGGCTTCCAGCTCTTCCGCTGGCAGTCGGACAGAGCAACCTGCTTTATGGTGACGGGTTAGGTGACGACGGTCCAATCTACATGCGCACAGGCGATGTCATCGTCCTCAGGGTACACGACCTGATCCGTGCGTCAATCGGTAATCCTGCCGTTGCAACTCTCAATGTAATCAGCCAGGAAGAGCTCCTGGTTACAGCTCTTGCTGCCGGAACAACTACACTACTCGCGTGGGAAAACGGGTACGGCTACACAGCCCGTGAGATCTCGGTACTCGATGCAACATCGGCACACGAAGAGGAAATCGCTGCAGTTATCAACAACGACGGTATCGACATCAGAATCATCATGTCAGGCGAGGCTGAGTCAGCACCAGGCGTTCTGCTGGAAGGCCAGGTCGAGACTGAAGAAGAGAAGATTCGGGCACACATGATCGCAGCCCTGTACGCCGGTGAAAGGGTAACCAACCTGATCGAGGTAACAGACCCGCGCCAGGTGCTGGCACAGGTCAGGTTTGTTGAGATCGATAAGCGCGCACTTGACGAGCACCTGTCGCACTTCTCGGCGGCAACCCGAACCGATGACGATGCGTTCTCAATTGGAATTATCACAGATCTCCTTGACCCGGCGAATCCCGGCGGCGGACTCTTTGATTCACGCACCCGTCCGGGAATCGTCAACGGCGATACGCAGGACATGATCTACGATCCAATCGACATGGTGCTGAACGAGCTTGAAAGCAACCGTAACGCATCGATCCTGAGCTCACCAAACGTCGTCGCTCTGAGCGGTCACTCGGCGCACTTCAGGGTCGGCGGTGAGATCCCATACACCTACCTGAACGAAAGCGGCGTGACGGTTGTCGAGTTCAAGGAGTTCGGTATCTCACTTGACATGACTCCGCTGGTCGATTCACAGGAGAATATCATGATGACCATCGCGCCGACGGTGCGAACGGTCGACTACGCGCTGGCGATCGCCGGGATCCCGGGATTCAGGACGCGTGAGATGGTTACAGAAATCCAGCTGCGACCCGGTGAAACCCTTATGATCGGCGGTCTGCTGCAGAGCGAGATCACTGAAATCATCAGTGAGGTCCCGCTGTTGAGCGATATTCCGATCCTCGGACAGCTGTTCAGGAGCAAGCGGTTCAGCGAGGATGAGACGGAACTGGTGATCTTCATAACACCGTACCTGATCGAGAAGCCTGAGGACAGCGAGGAATATATCGGAATCGATCCACAACTCGCAGAATAATGATTAACAATTATTATTAAAAACACAGCGGCCTGATCCGGGCCGCTTTTTTTTTTCGTTACATGACCGGCTTGCTGTATTGGATTTAATACGGCTTTAAAAAACCGGGTATAAAGGAAAAGCATAAGACTGATTAGGAACTGAGCCGTTACTCCCACCGATACTAAAGATGAATCGCATAGTGGTTTGGCTTTATGTCGGCGTCACCGTGTCGAATCGAGCCACGTATTACGCGAGGTGCGCCTTGGCAATTACAGAAGAGATCACATTACTGATAGCTGACGATAGTGAGGAGATGCGAGAGACCCTTAAGACTCTCCTCACTTTTAATGAGAACATCAGGGTAGTCGGCGAAGCTGCCGACGGCAAGCAGGCATTCGACAAGGTCGGGGAGTTGAATCCCAACCTCGTGCTCATGGACATCAACATGGGCGTGATGGGTGAATCGGACGGCTTGTGGGCGACAGAGCAGATCAGTATGCACTTTCCGCAAACAGGCGTCATAATAATCAGCGTCCAGGAAGAATCCGACTACATGCGCAGCGCGATGTCCGCAGGTGCGAGAGATTACCTCGTAAAACCCTTCGATTCCGACGAACTATTCAAGACAATCGAAGCGGTCGCGGAGCGGGAAAAGGTAAAATGGGAGAATCTCCCGCAGGGAGTTACACCCAAAGCGTCGTCAGGTACCGGACGAGTGTTCAGTATATTCAGTCCCAAGGGTGGTGTCGGGAAGAGCGTTATCTGCGCGAACCTCGCCGTTGAGGTCAGGAAACGTACTCACAAGCGGGTCCTGATCGTTGACCTGGACCTGCAGTTTGGCGATATTGCCCTCCTGCTGAACGTAGCGCCAAAATCGACTATAGCCCACATCGCGGAACAGTCTCAGCAGAACATGGACGCGGATTTTCTCGAAACACATATCTCAGACTCAGCGTCCGGAGTACGGGTACTCGCGGCTCCCTTAAAGCCTGAGTATGCAGAGGTTGTGACCCCGCAGACCATCCAGGACGTTCTCGAAACCGCAAAGACCCTCTACGATTACATTTTTATTGACACTGTGCCGTCCTTCGGTCCGGAAGTACTCACAGCGCTTGATGTTTCAGACGAGATTTTCCTGATCGTTGCTCCGGATTTTCTCGCCCTCAAGAACGTTACGCTCGGTATGGCCGTGCTCGATACGCTCAATTACCCACCGGACAAGGTCCACCTTGTGCTCAGCCGTTCACAGAGCCTGTCATCGGTGAAGAGGAAGGATGTCGAGCGGGGTCTGCAGAGGAAAGTGGTTGCCGAGATACCGTCGGATGGAGAAGTGGTTGTAGGCAGCGTCAACAGGGGACAGCCGCTGGTCATGAGTCATCCTTCCACTGCGGTAGCGAAGGCATTTGCCGAACTGGCTTCGATTATCGTCGGGGAAGGGGTAGAGGAAGAAGAAGATGAGGAAGGCTCAGGCAAGGGAATCTTCGGCGGAATCTTCGGAAAGAGATAGAAACTACAGACCGAAGCATCGCTTTCAAGAGTCGCATAAAATGCGGCTTTTTTTATGTACCAAATCGGGTAAAACATCCTGATTCCAGACACGGCTGCAACCATCCAGTGATATAATTGCAATCTATCAGAATTAAGCAGAATTAAGGAGTTAATTTTGAAAGCGACCGCAGCCCTGATCCCCGCATACCTGCTTCTGGCCGGCCTTATTACTCACCTCGGTTGTTCAGGAGGTGGCAGTCCTGTAATCCCGGCAAGTGATTTCGCAACACTGACAATCAGATCAACGGAGACGGTGGCTTCGCCTCCCGATTATTCATACGATCCCAAGGTGACGGTTTCACCGGTCGATGATTCGGTCTTCTGCTGCTATGTAAGGAAAGTGGGCGAGAAGCCCGAAGTATTCTGGCGTCACGGTCAGCCGGGCACGCTTTCCGTTGAAGAAGCAATAACAGACGTGGACGACATCAGGTCGTTCAATCCAGCCTTAATGGCGGGTCCTGAGGGAGAGGTATACTTCGCGTGGCAGAACCGGATTCCACCTGCAAAGGACGACAAGGAGATATTTGTCAGGACCTGGTCCAATGGAGCCTGGTCGGCAGTCACGCAACTGACAATAACTGATATTTATACAGGCTGGGACCCTGACATCGCTATTTATCCCGATGGACGTCCGGTCGTCTGCTGGTTCGATCACATGTTCGGCATTAAGCACGAGATCCTGTGCAGTGTCGGCGACGGCAATGGTGCCTGGAGCTCCTTCAACCGTCTGACCAACGATGATCACTGGCAGTACTATCCCAGGATGGATATCGATTCCAACGGTATGCTCCACCTTGTTTATTTCGATACACGCTGGATTCCCGATGAAAAATACGACCTGGACCACCTCAGGGATGGGACCAATGTCGAGATCTACTATCGGAACTGGGACGGAACCACACCCGGTCCGGAGACCAGGATCACTAATACTCAATTCAGGAGCCTTTACCCGCACGTCGCGGTGGACAGTGTCGATGATCCCCACATTATATGGGTGGATGAAACGGAGATGGGTTACTACCGGCTGTACCACCGGTCAGTAAGCGGCGGCATGGCAGGTCCGGTAACGTCGGTATCAGCAGCGGGACGCCGTGCGGACCAGTCTGATATTTGTGTGCTGGGAGATCGGATTCTGATTGTTTATCCCGAGTTCGATGACCCGGTCGGGCCTGCTTACGGAGATTCGAGCCTATACGTAAGAGAGATACTCCGTGACGGCAGGATGGGTGATCCGGTAGCCCTGGCAACGTCAGGAGCAAATATGCACCCGTGGACCGCCGCAGACCCCGGCAGGAACTCGATTTGGGTTACCTGGACAGAATATATTGGAGATGATGAGTCGCTTGTAACCGGTGAATCGAGGATCAGGCTGTCACGTATTGAGATCGATTAAATTTCCCACGTATTTCATATAGAGTCCGGACCATTTATAATAATAATCGGCCCGTAATGCCGATCGGGTGAGGGCTGCGTCGATTTTCAGCCTTAAATTCGTTTAAGTTAGATTAAATCGAAGTATCTATTAATATATTCCCCCATTTTAAACATGATATACCCCCGTTTCCTGATAATAATACAGCGGAAGGAATCCGTTTCGGAGGTTTTTACGTATGTCTTTAATGAGCAGAATTCGACTGGAACAGCAGGCTCGTACCCAGAGTGATGATGCCGAGGCTGGGATAGCCG
>JAUWTM010000192.1 GCA_030614715.1 Planctomycetota bacterium | reverse complement strand
TGAATCTCACCGGTGTAGATGGCCAGGAGATCCTTCTGATGGTGGATAGCACCGATCCTGCAACGTACGCACCTGATCTCCCCGGTATCACCGGCTGTGAGTATCCACCGAATGCGCTTGCAGCATCAATAATATACGAAGCCCAGATCGCTAATATCGGCCCACAGGACAATCAACCTCCTGATGTCGGTGTGATCGACGGTCCCGATTACCTTTTCCTGGGCGAGGACGGTCTTTATACGCTTAGTTACGCTACAGATCTTGAGGATGGCACAAACCTTACGATCCTGTGGGACAACGATGGTGACCTGGACTTCGATGATGATCTCGACGGTGACGACACGAACCTTGAGGCACTGATGAACTTCCCTGAGAAGGGACCGTGGCAGGTGATCGCAAGGGCTGTCGACTCTGGTGCGCTTTACACAGACACAATGCCATACGATGTATTTGTCGAAGGCTGTCCGACCGAGGTTCACTCTGATTTCCAGCTTGTTCAGACAGATGGCTACACTGGTGATTACTGGGTCAGGATGGACAGCGCATACCAGACAGTAGGACCGTACACTGGTTTCCTCCACGTTCAGAACGAACAGGGGACAATAAACGTTTACGATACAACTCAGCCCCAGCCGTGGACCGCAGTCCACCAGATCCCCATCGAGAACATGTGGGACACGACAGACAAGATCTTCTCGATGGACATCTGCGACCTGTCGGGTCGAATTCTCATTTCAAAAATGCATACTGATGATGATCTGGATCCATCGATATTTCAGGTCTATGACAGCGAGGGTAATTTCCTCACGGAGATATCAGTCGGGGAAGACAGAGAGGTCTGTGCGCTCGATACAAACGATAACGGCGACATCTGGATCGCAACGTGGGAGAACTGGCACGACGACAACGAAAATCACGAATGGGATGAGGGTGAGGGCAGGACAAGTCAACTTCAGCGTTATATTTACCAGGAAGATGAACTGTATTACGTTGAAGAACCTACACACGAGATGGATATGACCGACCAGTTCCCCGGTAACAACCAGGTCTGGGATATCGCGATCTCATACACAGCGGACAGGATCTATGCCATAAGGGGTTGCTATTCGATCCCCAATCCGTGGGCACCGTATGGTGAGATCTACTCATGGGACATCAATCCGGATAATTCCCTTACACACAACGAATTAGTACAGGACCTTGAAGTGTTCCCGACAGAGGTGCGCGGCTCGTACACCACGTATCACGGCAGCATTGTGGGCGGCGATATCGAGGTCGATCATTCGTGGGAGCAGACAGAGGGCTGCAGGCTGATCGTGATGGGCAAGAAGAAACCCGCGGCAGGTGACTGGGGCCACTATTTCATGGTTCTGGACTCAGATTTGAATCCGCTGGCTACGTCACTTGTCTCAGGCATAACGCATCGGTATTCGTTCTCGATCAGACCAGACACGTACCCGTACAACAGGGAGATTCACACGCCGACGTATAACAATACGGCGGAAGTTCATATATCACCGGCACCTGCAGGCTGGTAAGATTGCCATGAAATTTGTCGATAGCCGCTCTCAGCGTCTATCATTGTCGATACAATAGTTTTACTAACATTGCGAGGTCAACAATGTATACGAAACCTGCGATTGGATTACTTGCGGTAACACTCCTGTTCGTGTTAATCGGATGCTCCGGTAGTGGTGGATCAGGAACTCCGGTTACACCGGGACTTCAGGAAATGCGTGACGTGTCAGGACCGTCAGCGTCACAGCATTTGTGGGGATTCTGGGATGTCACGCTGGATAAAGACACAGGACAGTTTGAACTAATCCCGTTACGAGATGCACTTTTCCAGGCAAACGTAACAGGATTCCTTCAGCCGCCATCGAACCCGATACACCTGCTCACGATCATGATCGATCCGGGTCTAACCGATATGGCTAATGGTTACATCGTGTGCGACGTAACCGCCAGGCACCCGTTTCCGGGACTCCCGCAGTATCGCGGATTCGACGTCAAGGGAATCGTAATGGGTGACGGTACCCATATGGGTGAATCCGGCAATGGAGAGCTGTGGCCCGCACTGACGGACCTCAGGTTGTTGAACGCAGATGGCTACTCCCGATGGTGGAATCCAACTGAGTTCACAACTTACGGAACAATCCTCGGTTATGTCGAAGGCAAACTCGCACCACCGGCGCTTGTCGATGGAACCGTCAACGCTTACAAGTACTATGCAGATGGCTTCGATGCGGAAGCCCCAATGGATGACCTCAACCTCGACATGCGGGGTACTTTTTCACCTCTCGATGGTGCGAACACACGTCGGTACGTCCTGCAGTTCCCGATGGCCGGCGGTGAGCCGGTGTTCAAGTTCAACTACGCGATAACGGCAAGCTACCTTGATCCAATAGACGATTCCGATCCCAATTACCCGCTGGAATCTTACGCACCGGAGTCGAATCAGTCGGAAGCATTCAGAATTAATGTGACTGACGTCGGTTCAAGTGCATTTTACGAGAACCCTTCCAGCTTCGGCGGTAACCTGAACCTGTCAGTTGAGGTTTTTGACTGGGGATTCGGTGGAACATCGGTAGTAACAGACGAGATTTCAGAAATTACCCTCGAATCACCGACGCTGTTCACCGGACATCAATTTGTCGACCTTGGAACCGGTATGGAGGGTACGTCGGCATACTCATACCAGTTCTCTGTGACTGTTCCCGACGTCACACCGACAGGCACCGAGGATCAGGAAATATTAGTTAGGGTCATCAGCACCGAACCCGCAGACTACGAGCCTGAAATCCCGGGTATCACAGGATTTGCCTATCCGGCAGTTCCGTTAACCGCTTATTACCTATGGGAAGCGGAGATTTCAGATTCCACTGGAGAAAATGCACCTGAGGTTGGAGTTGTTGATGGTCCTGCAGCGGTATTGGAAGGCGACACAGAACTGTATACGTTGAGTTATGCGACTGATGTAGAGGACGGCACGTTCCTGACAATTTTATGGGACAACGATGGCGATCTGGATTTCAACGATGACACCGATGGTGATGACACAAATCTTGAGGGACTTCTGGAATTCCCGACTGCAGGGGACGTACAGGTTATCGCAAGGGCGGTGGATTCATCACTCTTATATACGGACAGTGCACCCTTTGATGTTGTAGTCGAGTACTGCCCGACAGATATTCACGATAATTTCCAGTACAAAATGCTCGGA
The DNA here is from genome assembly GCA_030614715.1 of Planctomycetota bacterium. Taxonomy (GTDB): domain Bacteria; phylum JAJVIF01; class JAJVIF01; order JAPKYR01; family JAPKYR01; genus JAUWTM01. Next base: position 4,071 of record JAUWTM010000192.1, on the reverse strand, counting down.
GACGCGCCGGGATCGAATTACTGGAAGATGGCGAACGCGTTCATTCCGACGGGAGATTACGCAGGGCAGGTGCTTGTCCAACGGGCAGCACTTCAGCTTTATCGTTACGACGTAACACAGGCCAGTCCATGGTTCGGTAATCTCTTTATTACACTGGCTCCACCTGCGGGTCCAAGCGACTTTGTGGCGCAGCTCGACGCCTGTGATTACTCCGGACGTTTCGTCCTGCATGCGAGCAACGGTTCGATGGGAGCAAGCACGTGGCAGGCGTACGATGATGAAGGAACGTTCCTGTCCAACTTCTATCTGCCCGGTGGCCTGAATCTGAACGCGATGGATACGAACAATAACGGCGATGTGTACATTGTCACGAGTTCACCCGGGCTCCCCGGAGGGTCCGGATCGAATTACATCTATCACTACGAGTACGGAGAAAATTCCCCGTACTACAATCAAATTCCAGCCAATACCGAGGACATCTCGACCATACTGCAGGGGAACTGCGAAGTGTTCGACATCGCAATATCGTACTCGCTGCAGAAACTCTATTTGCTCAGAGGATACCCGGGAAACTATATTGCACCCTTCGGTGAGCTTTACTGCTGGGACATCCAGGAGGACGGTTCCCTGGTTCTGGACACGACAATACAGAACCTTGCAGTGTTCCCGACAATAGTGCACGGAGCATTCCCGTGGAACTTCGGGATCCTTGTGGATGGTGGAATTGAAATCGATCACTCCGCGGAGGTGTCCGACCAGTGCAGGCTCGTGGTAATGGCCCAGTCATATGCCGGAGGACATTACTTCGGGCTTCTGGATTATGAGGCTAACGTGGTTGATATGGAACTGATTACCCCGTACGCGCGACGTTACCATTTCTGCCTCAGGCAGTCCGAGGATCCGACAGAGCGTTACATCTTTACATCTGGTTATTCAGCGGGAAGCGTTTATCTGGCCGATCCACCGGCGGGTTGGTAAATATAATAAATTTTGATGGAACTGCACCCCGGATAATCCGGGGTGCTTTTTTTATTACATGTATTCGATATCCGGTAGAACGTCAAACGTCACAATTAAGTCTGCAAATCTAATTTCCTGTTTGATCTATTTCGCATCGTCGCATATTATAGTCATTGAATGAATGTTAATTAGCCGGAGGTATTCCATGTTTTCAGCCAACAAAGGATTGATACTGGTTATGCTGACCGTGATACTGGTCGGGTGCAGCAGCGCTGGTAATCCAGCGGAACCTGAAATCCCTGATATCGATCAATCGACACCTGGCATGACAGGGAATGCAGTTTCATACGAAGGAAACCATTATCTCTGGGTATACAGCGAGGTTTCGATCGATCCCGAGACACTTGAGTACGAGATAATTCCTGAACGTCTGGCCTCGGATCACTGGAACGTGATAAATTTTCTCGAAGTCAGCCCGTGCAGCGATTGTTTCGGAATTACCGGCATTGCACCGTCGGGTACAGGGACCCTCCTTATCGATGTAGAACTTACGCACCCTTATTCAATAGATAACCTCACAGGATTCGATGTTCGTGGTATCGCGATGTTCAATGGTACTCATACTTTCCCGGAGGCATGGCTCATCGTGCCGGACGCATCGATGGGAGACGGGCAGGTGGTGAATCCGGACGGGTACACGACACTCTATACCCCTGACACGGCCGGATCGGGACCGGGAGGCCTGCAGGGTTACATTCCAGGGAACTTGGCGACGCCAACCACTCCCGATGCCACTCTGAACGCATACAAGCGCTTCAACTCGGATTACCCGTCGAACACACGTAACGCACTTTACGCTGGTGACATTGTTACTGTTCAGTACGAAGTCGACATGCCGGATTCAGGATGGACGTTCGGTTACGCTGTCGATGCATCGTGGGCTCCTGCTGAAACGCTGCCGATCATCGACCCAATGACTGATTTCGGTCCGGAAGCAAATTGTCCGGAACCGTACAAGCTGAACTACTTCCTCGCGGATATCGGCGCAGGTATGACCATTGCAGGGGGGACGGTAAAACTCAGCGTATTCGTCTACGACTGGCAGGGGATGGATACGCATGGAGTGCCGGTAATCGAATGTCCGGGTATTTTCTTCGGTACAAAGGAGATGGCATTTATTACAGAGGGTGATGGGTTTGCGCAGTACGACATTTACATCGAGAACAACGTAAATGCCGAGCCGGGTGATTACTGGACTCTTATAAGTGTTGAGGACAATGACAATGCCACGTCGCCTGAATGGCTCGATCTGACAGCCTACCGGATCTTAATTCTCACAGTGCATGAAACCGATCCTGTCGCGATTGCCGCGTGCGATAAAATGTCGGTTTTAACCGATGTCGACGTTAATTTCATGGATGATGGCTCATACGATCCCGACGGTGGTGATCTTGTCACATACGAGTGGGATTGGGAGAACGACGGCACATTTGACGAAACTGGAACGGATGTAAGTCACTCATGGGGTACAGCGGGTACGTACCAGGTCCAGTTGCGGGTTACGGATGACGAATCTGACACCGATACTCTCGATATTCCGCTTGAGATCAAGGTCGTCGACAATGCAGGCTGGGTGCGCACATGGGGAGGGGAGGAACCGTCTGATAGAGCGTATCCAAAATGCGTCGCCATGGATAGCGACGACAATATTTATGTTGGCGGTTATTTCACTAATGTAGGTGATTTCGATCCGACAACCGGCACTGATTATCGCATATCGAATGGGTATTATGACTGTTATATTTCCAAATTCGATTTTGCTGGAAACCGGGTGTGGACGATTACATTTGGCGGATTGGATAACTGTAATATGTACGGATTAGATACTGATCAGATGGGTAACATATATGTTACCGGGAGTTTCTACGGTGACGTTGATCTGGACCCTGATCCATACGCAGTTGATACTTACACATCGGTGGGTTTACGTGACTGTTATATAGCATCTTTCGATCCATCCGGGAATTTACTCTGGTCGGGAGCATGGGGAAGTGCTGCTGATGATTCATCACAGGCTGTTGCCGTCGATTACAATGGCTACAGCTGTGTGACAGGTTATATAAGGGGCACTGCCGATCTGGATCCTGGTCCCGGTGATGATACTTTCATTACTACTAATGACGCAATTTTTATATCGAGATTCAGTCCATCAGGCAGCTACGAATGGGGGCATGGATTCGGGAACGCTTTTAGTAACAGGGGAGACGGATGCGCGACGGATAACCAGGGGGCTGTGTACTTTACAGGGAATTACGATGGGACAGTAGATTTCGATCCCGGACCGGGAACTGCAGAATTCACATCGGTTGCAACTGGTGATGGTTTCATCTGCAAGCTTAATTCAACCGGTGAATATCAGTGGACGTCATCATGGGGAGGGACTCACTATGATAGTGGCCGTGCCGTTATCGTAAGTGAGTCCGGTAGTGTATACGTTACAGGCAATTTCATTAACGTGGTGGATTTCGATCCTGACCCGGTGGATGAAGACCTTTGGTATTCAGCGTTTTTTGCGTATTGCGACGTTTTCGTAAGCCGGTTCGACACGAACGGAAACTGGGACTGGACCGGCTGCTGGGGAGCTCATGATGACGATTACGGGTACGGTTTAGCTGTTGATGATTCAGACAATGTGTTCATTGCAGGATGCTTCTGGGACGGGACGGCTGATTTCGATCCTGGAGCCGGAACTGAGAACGTAACTACAACTGGAGTTGCACCCGATGGATTCGTTAATTCGCTTGAAACAGATGAGTCATTTCGATGGGTGCAAACATGGGGAACCTTGACCGGTGAAGTACTTTGCAATGACGTAGCCATCGATTCACAGGGAAATATTTTCGTTGTCGGGGAATTTAATGATAACGTTGACTTCGATCCGGGTCCAGGTATTGAATTAATTACCAGTTATGGAGGATCGGACGCTTTTCTGATCAAACTGATGCCGAATGGACTTTGGGAGTAACCCTTAACAACCCATAAAAAAAACAAGCACCCCGGTGATTAGCCGGGGTGCTTTTCATGGGAGGGCGAAATCCCGTATTATTTTCT
>JAUWTM010000005.1 GCA_030614715.1 Planctomycetota bacterium | reverse complement strand
ATGATCGTTGCTTCCACACCCAACAGCGGATCATTCAGTTGGGATCCGATTCAGGATTTAGCCATAGGCGAGAAGAACCGTGTCAGGATTACCAGCCTCGAAAACCCAACGGAATTTGACATAAGCAATGGAACTTTCTCAATCAAGCCGATGGGAGACAGCTACATCCAGATTGATCTGCCGGTGGATACTGAGACATGGCAGATCGGATGCAGCCAGCAGGTTGAATGGAGCTGGGACGGCAACATCTATGCTGTGGATGTCCTTTTCAAACTGGATAGCGAGGGAACATACACACCACTGGCAGAAGGTGTAACTAATGTCGGTTGGGAAATTGTGGACTTCGAGCCGGATGGCATCTATGACCTTGCTCTCTGGGACAGCCTGGAGCTGACCGGGACGGTAAAGGTCGAGGATTCCGACGATCCGGGAGTGTTCGATGAAGTTCCGGTGACAATACCGATTAACCTCGGAATACTCTACGACATGGTGCAGGCTTCGGAAGATGGTGACGCTGATAACGACAACATCCCGGATGATGTCGAGGTATTTATCGGCACCGATCCACTCGACAGGGACTGCGATATCCCTGAACCTGATTCCATGTTTGATAATTTTGAAATTTTCGGTGATGGATACTTCGATCCATACGACGTGATACCGGATGAGGATCAGGACGGAGTGTTCACACCTCTTGACATGGATGACAATTCCGACGGGGTCAATGACGGAGAGGAGATCGATACCGACCTGGATGGTATTCCGAATTACCTGGAATTTTACGGCTACACGTACGACTGGATGAGCGGAACTTATTATCTGTGGGACGGATCGTCAATCGATGTACCCTACTTCAAGACCGATCCAATGCAGCCGTCCACGGATCAGGACCCGTACTCAGACAGTATGGAGGTTTCGGGTGCATTCATGGATGTCTCGGTGCTCGAACCAGGTGATTATCCCATGGTTCCCGCATATCCGAACATCATTGTCAGGCTTGAGGGCTACGAGATAACGGTAAATGAGGACATTACACTCGAAGAAGGTAATACGATCACCAAGGAATCTCAATGGAGCACCGAAACAACGCGTGAGCACTCGTCCACGTTAGAGTATGGGTGGGAAGTTGGAATCGGAACCGAGGTCGGATACGATCAGGGCCCGAAATCGGTTCTGCAACTGCACGAGAATATTCATTTGACACAGCAGAACACTAACACGACCGCTGTAATGAGGTCGCAGGGAGGCTCTGCGGGTACTGAACAGGAGTGGAGCCGTGCTACGTGCACGAATCCAACGGAAGCCGCTCATATCAAGTTGTACCTGAAGGTTTACAACCAGGGAACGTCGTGTGCCAGTAATATCCTGCCGACGATCACTCTGAAGATAGGTAATATGAATGTCAAAACGTTCGAGCCTGCATCGGACATCAACATCCTCGAGCCGGGTGGCGTCTATCCTGCACAGCCGAACACGTACTGGGTTGTTGACAGGATCGATACCGGTATGACCGTTCCGATCGCACTTACGCTTAATGAGCTTCGAGCCCTGGAGTGCGGTGCACCTGTCAGTATTGTGATGACACAGATGAACGCTGATGTAATGCTGATGAACGAAAGTGGTCAATGGGAGTCGGCCGGGCAATGGGGTGAGTACATGGCCCGTTGTGAGGCTGTCTGCGCCAACCTGTACATGGAGACAGGTACAGGGATATTCCTGCACAATCTTATCTACGCTGATGACGAGCCTTCAGCGCCAACAGTTACGCTGGGTGATGCGCTGGTCTGGGGAGCCGGTGCAGGAACGAGTCCTACCGATCTCTGGTTTACATATACTGATGAAAACGGTCAGGAGCAGCAGGGTTCTCTTGATGACTGGGACTTCTGTATCGATTCTGACACTCTCATCAGAAACGGTTTCACAGGCTCACCACTGGAACCACCGGTTCCGGATTACAATATTGCTGATCTGGTTCTTTACCCCGATACTCAGATTCTCGGCAAAATTCCGAGAGAGCAATTGCCTGACGACAACGGACCTGAGATTATCTACGCGTTTTACGACAGCATGAATTCAGAAGTGAAGGTACTCACAACTGACTACAGTGGAGTATCCGGCGTTGAATTTGTCGACAACGTCGGAAGTGTATTCGAAATGAATGAGATCATCTCGGGTTCGGGACTGTACATCCTGGCAGTAGACTCGGGTTACATATACGACGGGACCGAAGTCGTACGGGCATACAGCCTTGATACATCGGTACCGTACACTGAAGCCCCGGTAGAGAAGCTTGTTTATCCTGATATACCGGAACCGGTTGCTCCTGTAATAACAGAGAACAAGATTTACCTTGCAGGCCGGATGTTCAGGGTCAAGGTGACAGAGGATCCGGAGTGGCCGGTAATGTCAGTTACGGCGCAATGGTCGTGCGATCCTCAGCTGGTCTCATTATTCAAGGGAGCTCCGTATGGGGACGATCCCAATGCATGGTACTGCCTGTTACCTGATTGTGTGACATCCAATAACGACCATTATCTAACTGTGACCGCAAATGTGAATGCCGAGACGTTCGATACACGTTCCGGCCTGGATGCCTACCAGGGCGCCAGAACTGAGAATTATGATGTTTGGGGACAGGCTTACAGGATAGACGGTCCCGATCCGGATGAGTATCATGTTGATTGGTTCGATCTGGATTCGGGCAGCAACGGTTCTATCATCTGGAGCACAGACAGCCCCAACAACCAGAATCTTGTAGATACACACAATGATTCCGGCGGAACTGCTGAGCTTGCAGTTATCAACAGGGCAGGTCGTGTTGAACTGAACTGGTTCTATAATGCGTATTACCGTTGCTTGTATATCTCAATGTATGAAGGACCAAAGGAGTTCAGGCATATTACATACGAGGATATCCTGTCACAGGAGTTTTTTGTCACATATGACAACACCATTATGAATAACTGCGCTCCTGAATTAACCTTCCCTGTGGTGGCTCTGTACGAGACTGCTAATGGACGATTCGGCAAACTCCGGATCAGGCTCGATTCCTGCTGGAATGCCAGCGGTAATAACGTATTTTACTACGCCATTGACTGGGTTACCTTTCCAATGGACAGTGAAATAAACTTCTAAAGAGGATAATTGAAGGGAGATATCATGCGTGACAAAAATTTTTCTCAATTAATGCAGGGATTTCTACTCCTGGTAATTCTATTAATATCAGGTTGCAGCGGCGGGACCGTCCAGCTCGTTGTAACGGAAATCTCGGGACCCGGTTCGCTGGACGAGAACCAGGTCGCTGATTACTCGGTCATTGTGACCAACGGTGTCAATGTCGAATATGCGTGGAGCGTTGAGCCAGCGTCAGCGGGTAATTTCACCAATGCGACATCCGCGACAGTCACATTCCATGCACAGGAATGCACGGTTAACACGGATATCGTGATAACTATCAACATCACCGCGTGGAAAGCCGAGCCGACTATCATTTCCCGGGACGTCAGGATCATGGACACGAACCAGGCTCCCATCGCCGCTGCCCATGCGGACCTGTACAGGATCGGTGACGGGCAGCAGATCCAGTTCTTCGACGATTCCACAGATCCCGAGGGCGATGATGACATCGTCCAGTGGGAATGGGATTTCGATTACAGTGCTGACGACGGATTTTCTACCGACAGCACACTGCATGAACCGCGCCAGGAATTCGATATCCCGGGTGCATACCTGGTTCAGCTCAGGGTCACCGACACCAGCGAAATCGTCGACCTGCTCGACGTAGCGCTTGAAGTAGAGATTGTCGAGAACATCGCACCGGTGATTACACAGGTCAACCACGACAGGACAACGAGTGAAACCGGCAACACGGACGAGGGAGTCCAGCTCGAGGTCGTGTTCGAGGATTACACGCCACCGGGCGGTCCGCATGACATCGTCTGGTCCTGCGAGTACGGCTACTTCGACGATTACACGAGCCCGACACCAATCTGGTATCCGCCGGATGCGGTGGTCGAGTGCGATGTTAACGTCGAAGTCATTGATGAATTCGGGCTGACTGACACGGAATCCATCCACCAGTGGGTCACCCAGTTCCCCGTGGTCATTAATTCACTGGCGCCGGGTAACCAGATAATCCCGCAGAACCTTGAAACTACCTTCGACGGCACCATCAATCCCGCAAACTGGGTGTTCCCGAACGATCTAGGATACGGCAACGTAATTTTCATGCACTTCTGGGCGTCGTGGTCGGGACTCAGCTACAGCACCATGCCGATCCTCCAGGACGTGTATAACCTTTACAAGAACGACGAATACTACCACCTGACGATCAACGTATCGGATGAAGCCGCGGATGTCAGTGATTTCGTAATACTGAACTCATACGAGTCGACGTACTGGCCTCTGGATTACGACGGATCGTACTTCAACACGACACGCGGCTGGAACGAGGGAGAAGACGAGATCGCGCAGTACATTCTGTTTGACCGTGACGGCAGGTGTCGATGGGCAGCGGTAGGGGAGCTTACATGGACAATCGAGCTCCAGCTGGCTATTGAACAGTTGTTGTAAGAGTTGACATTAAAATCGGAGGTTTCAATCATGACCCGTCAGGCAGTTAGTGTCATTCTTATCCTAATTCTTGTGCAGTGTGTTTTCCCCGGCTATGCCTTGTCAGAGCCTGAAGTAAGTGAGGAAACAAATGATGTAGCCGATGATCCAGGTACCCTGACACTACCAGCCGGCACGCCGCTTAGACTTGTGATGCAGGAGCAGCTGTATTCTCAGCGAAATGAAGAGGGCGACGAAATTATTTTCGTATTAGCGGAAGATGTTGTCCTCATGGGAAGGACCTATCTCGTAGCAGGCACGCCGGTAATAGGTATTGTTAATCATACAAGACCTGCCAGAAGCTGGGGCAGGAGTGGGAACATAGATATCGAAATCACGAGTATCATGCCACTGTACAGCATGCCCATACCCCTGGCCGGTGAAGCAAGTGACAGCGGTGGATCGCAGACTGTAGCATCCGTTGGGACTACAGTATTGCTGGGAATCAGTGTCCTGGGTCTGCTTGCAGGTGGGTCGATATCAGGCAGTGGAGCGGTGATCGAGGCCGGAACCGATATCACGGTTTTTTCAGCTGCAGATGCCGAGATCATGGACATTCCCGGCGACGAGATGCGGACAATGGTTGATGAATGGTTCACCAACCGTTTGATTCGTGACTTCATGCAGTATTCCTGGGACAACAAGGGCACGATCGGCGATGCAATGGCACTAATGGGTTATTCAGTCGATGAATCGCAGATTACAGTGACTCCGATTGAAAACTATTACTACCAGTTTGATGTTGCACTAAGCGATACAGAGACGGCAATTTTCACGCTGCAGCCGTTTGAGGAACCGCACCTGGGGAAATTTATCACGCTGGAAAGTCAGAATGAGCTGGCAGAAGCGATATTCATGGCGGTATACAGGACGTAGGTAAATTAATACAGTAATCAGAAAAAATCCTCCGGTGTAGCCGGAGGATTTTTGGTTTCGGTTTGGGGGAGCATACCGGGGTCGAAGCGGTGACCCCAAGTCAGACTATTCCATCCAGTCTGGTGTGAACCACTCAAGTTCATATGCATCGTATGGGCAATAGATATAACATTCAGGAAAAAATCTGTCACAATTTTGACAATGTCTTATGTGGCCAACATCTTCACCTATAAAAATATATGCAACGTCTGGTACACTAACCATCGATTCGCAGACTTCTAATGTTATAGGATTATAAAAACTGTATCGTATACCTGACAGACCCGGAAATCGTGCATCACCTATAAATGTCGCATCACGTATAATAAACGAATCCCCCTCACGATTGATGACTTGAATGGAACCTGAATCTGAGTTGGGTGCGCTTAAGGTATGAGTATCGTACGTATATTCCTCGTCCAGCAACCAGATTTCTGAAAGTTGACTGGCATATAACTCAACTTGAGAACCTTCGAAAATCCCTTGTATAGTACTGGTTTTCAGTGGTGATAGAAACTCAATAACGGTGATAACTTCGCCATTCCTTAAGCCAATTGTACCGCCGAAGCTTACCTGTTTATCATTAGAAATGCCTTGTGCTTGTACACCACTTCCAGAAATAAACACACAAAGGAATACAGGTACAAGAAGTGATAAATATTTCATGTCATTCCTCCAGTTCTTTATAAAGTTAAATTAGTATACTAGGGCAAGGTCAGCACCAGGGACAATGCCGAGCTGCTTTGCGTAAAGTTCACTATTGGTGACTTCGTACACACGCTCCTCAAACGCGTCTATTTTGGCGGTTGTTGACCATCAGGTATGCCGTTCAACTTATTCTTTTCTTTTAATTCTTGCTCAATATTTTTTACACTTTTCCAGGCCTTTAGGTATTGTGGATATTGATTAAATGATAACCAGAGTGTTATTAGAGCCCAACACAACAAAGCCAGGACCAATCCAAATATTATACCAAATATAAATCCCGGAATCTGGATGTAATTACCCTTCATTATGAATAATAAAATACAAATTAAACCAAGTGCAGTGAAGGACGATGTATACCATATATGTAAATATTCTGGAGGCTTGGTATCTTTCAAAAGCCTTTGCCTGCGTTCCCATCCTAAACATTCGTCGCTTTCATGAAAAACATGTAAATACGCTCCAATTTTTTTACCCGTCCTAACCTGGGCGGCATAGAAAAAAGTATTTGGGATTATTACCGCTAATGGCAGGAGGAATAAATAGGGAATGCATGTATCATTATTCCCGGTATTATTATTTGTAAATGCCCAGCCCAATATTGCTGCTGTAACCACTATTGTTGAGAGTACAAACTGATCCCTTGACTTCAGTACATGTAATAAGTCGTCACGAAGGGCTTTGTATTCATCGCTTGTAATCATAGTATCCCCCGATTTCAGCTTAATGACTAGCTTGTATTAATTCTCCCCACCCTTTTGGCTGGAACTTCATGGGTAGGCGTAAGAGAAGCAAAGTCAGCCTTAAGCTTAGTTTTTGAATGTCCGGTATGGCGCTTGAAACGCCATACAAACTCCTACGGATTGCTGGTATTGTAGCATATGAATGCGAGAGTGTTACGTAGATGGCAGCACAATTAAAATCCTCCGACGTTGGATGAAGCAAACCGGGCTCGAAAACCAAACTTGCGAAGCTGTCTGACGGGTGCTCAGGCTAATAATGGCAGTGCCAAGTTGGTAGTAGATTAGGGATAAGGGCGTGGATTGAGAGATTGGGCAAGTATATATTGACAGGCTACGAGGAGTCGTGTAGACTCTAATTGCACTAAACCGCGCCTATCATTTTCTCCCTCGATAGGCGTTTCTATTTTTCCACAGGTCGATTAACAGTTTCTGGGATCCAGGCAGGGCAGGTTGGCATTTGGTTATGGATTGCGGGCAGGGGCAGATGATCCCTCGGCTTGCTTTGCTACCTGACAGGTATTAAGGCTAATAATGGCAGTGGGATCGGAGAAACCATTCGTCGGTCTCGATAGAATGGCAGAAATATAACTCCAGGCCGTTGTAACGACCGTGGTAATATTCGCCCACAAGCCAGATCTTGAAGGACGCGTCGATGCCAAATATAAGGCTGATATCAATGTACGTGGTGTCGGGATAAAAAATCACTTCTCCAAGCAGATCCGCCATATTATCAGAGTGCGGTGGGTAGTTAAAGTACGTTATATCCTTACCCTCCAGCTCAAGAACACCGTCCAGCACTTCCCAGGCTGACATCGGGACATCCTCGGCTCCGGCCCCGAAGCAGTAATGTCTGATTTCGGTTAACGCATCGGGATCAAAGTCCCAATCAAGCTCCATCCGGGTTAACTCATCACCCTCAAAGAAGGCGTTTTGCAGTTCTAACGGCCAGAAATCGTCAAGCAGCGTGCTGAGCATCTCGCTGTCTCTGTCTTCGACCGCAACGTACAATGCTACAACTAAGTCCCTGACTTCGGACTTCGTTATGCTCGTTTCGTTATTGAAGGTGAAGGCGATCTCTTCAGTCGCGGCCAATCGAGCGACCGTGCTGCTGAGCATTAATGGGACCAGTACAAAGAGGATCAATAAATATCGCATGATTCAATACCCCTGTTTATGAGTTGACGACCTGTCACGCGCCGGTATTCTAGCATATGAATGCAGATCATGAAGTGCATTCGATTACAATAAAAAACCTCCGACGAGTATGTCGAAGGTTTGGAAATTCGGTCTGGTGGAGCATACCGGGCTCGAACCGGTGACCCCCAGCTTGCAAAGCTGGTGCTCTCCCAACTGAGCTAATGCCCCATGAACGGTATCAATATTAATTTTACGGCCACAACGGTGAAGCGTCAATGACGTCGTGGCCGTGCAATAGTATATATCGTGGGTGAAAAGTCAAGTTTTTACTGGTTTCATGTGCGGACAGGCTGTCCGCGGTACTGCAGACTGGCAGTCTGCGCTACGTGATTCGATGTAGCTGGCAGTCTGCGCTAAGGTAGATTGGAAGTCGACGCTACGGAATTTGAAGAAGCTTGCAGTCTGCGCTACGGTGGCTATTCAGCGTCTTTGGGACGCATTACGGAGAAGACAGGGGTTACACCGGATGCCAGCAGGTTATATTCCGTGTCGAGGATCTCAACGTTGGCGAAATAGTCGATGTAATCGTCGGAGATCGGGAATGCCGCGTAAGGGATGAACAGTGAGAAGTCGGTGAAAACCGTGTACGGGTAGATCGGTGTGAAGTCCTCCTGTACGGTCAGAAAGCCTGACGGTGTGGCGAAAGAGGGATCATCCACCCTGCAGAGGACCGATTCGTCATTATGGTTGTAATGCAGGTAGGCCGCGACCCTTCCGACATTTGCGCGGTAATCGTCGATCTGGAACTTAAGGTGAACCTCAAGGCCGTCGTAACCCCCGAAATTCACATTGTGCTCCATCCAGGTCTCCTCTAATGTCACTTCGGGTGTCGGAGTGAGTTCGGGAAGGGCAGTAGTCCTGAAATTCACCGAGATGTAATCGTTGTCGAAGTCAAGGCTGGTGTCGTAGGTGTCGTCCTCCTGTACCTCGCCCCACATGAGCGTATCGACAGTTATTTTGTCCGAAGGCTCCTCTACATATATACGGAAGAACAGGCTGTCAAAGCGGTCGGACTCCCAGCCGTAAACACCCATGTTATGGAAAGCGATTTCATCGCCGTCGGCCCAGCGACCACCGCTGGAGGGTCCGGGGAGCTCGAGCCTGACGAGCTCGTGAGAGGCATACCAGTCTTCCTCACCCATCAGATCTTTTATGTCGTAGTGACGCGGGTCATAGAGGACCAGCCATATACGCCCGTAGGGATAATCTGTCCCGGTTTCGACTACTGCGTTATCGGCGATGTACAGGTAGTCGATGGTCAGGACCCTGTCTCCCTCTCCAACCCCGAATGAATCAACCGCTGCGTCGTAAATCACGATATTCGCACCAGCTGCTCCTGAGAAGAGTACGGGCAAAATGAGTATGGTAAGCAGAAATGTCGTAAGTCTGTGCATAATTGGTATCTCAGACCTTGTGTCAGATTAAATTTGTTCTATTCTTATTATCGTATTGTAACCGGGATTCTTGGTTATTGGAATCGTTTCTGGTCGTACAAATCATTGTGGCGACCGGACAGGTGTGATAAAATCCATCGGCCCGGTCATGGACCGGGAGTTTTGGCTATGTCTGAAACACATCTACCAATAGCTGTTGATGCGCTTGGTGGTGACCACGCACCCCGTGAGATCGTCGCCGGAGCCGTCGAGAGCAAGGTTCCCACCATCCTTGTCGGGCCTGAAAAGGACCTTGCACTTCTGCTTGATGAATTCGGCAGCCCTGATAACATTGAGATCGTGCATGCCGAGATGAAAATCGCATCCGATGACCATCCGGTGCATGCATATCGAACCAAGAAGAAAGCCAGCATGTTTATCGCGACCCGTCTCGTAAAGGACGGGAAGGCTGGCGGTGTAGTATCCGCGGGTAACACGGGTGCATTCATGATGGGAGCTACCATGATGCTCGGGCGTCTACCGAAAGTAACACGCCCTGCGGCAGCGATTACCATCCCGGCACCGACCGGACATGTGCTGCTCCTGGACGCGGGAGCGTCGACAGACTGCACATCGACAGACCTCGTGAATTTTGGGGTCATGGGCTCCACATTCTCAAACCTTATCTACAAGGTGAAGATGCCCCGGATCGGGATGCTGTCGATCGGCGAGGAGGAGATGAAGGGGAGCAAACAGGCCCGTGAAGCGCATCAGCATCTAAAAAACAGCGACTTGTACTTCATAGGGAATGTTCAGGGAAGCGATCTTGCATCGAATATCGTGGATGTTATCGTCACGGACGGTTTTACCGGCAACGTGGCACTCAAGTCTGCTGAAGGGATCTCGATGCTGATCATGGAAGTGGTCAAGGATGAAATCAGGGCTGCAGGGGGCATGCAAAAGGCGGCCGCGTGGCTTCTGTGGCCGGTTTTCAAAAAAATCAAAAAACGTCTGGACTGGAACGAGTACGGCGGGGGTGCGCTGCTCGGGGTCAAGGGAATCGTGGTAATAGCCCACGGAAAGAGCAAGAAACGTGCAATTTCCAGTGCGCTCAGGCTTTCATCGGAGCTGGCACAGACGGATCTGCTCGTGCGACTGGAGTCGGAGTTAAAAGAATATCACAAGGACATTCCGGAAGGCAGCCTGGATGAAACAGGGGAGTAAAAAGCGTAACAGGCGGGTTTTACCAACATGGGAGCTATGGATACATGCTGAATATAGGGAAGCATAAAGAACCGAAAGTGAGACGTGCCGGGATAGTTTCGGTTGGGAAATACATTCCTGAAGGTGTAATGACGAATTTCGACATCGAGAAGATTGTCGATACAAGCGATGAATGGATCAGGGGGCGTACAGGGATCTGTGAGCGTCATTTCGTAACCAACGGCCAGAGGCAGAGCGACCTGGCTTTGAACGCAAGCCGTGAAGCACTGGCCCGCGTGGGTTGGACCCCGCAGGATCTGGATATGGTTATCGTCGGGACGGTCACACCCGACCATATTTTCCCGTCATCAGCCAATACACTAGCCGGGAAACTTGGTGCGATCGGTGTTCCTTCATTCGATATCCTCGCTGCATGTTCCGGATTCATGTACTCGCTTCACCAGGGGATGGTCTCAATCGTCTCAGGGATGGCTGATCGTGTACTGGTTGTCGGAAGCGAAGTGATGAGCAGCATCATGAACTGGCAGGACCGGACCACGTGCGTCCTTTTCGGCGACGCAGCGGGTGCCGTGCTCCTGGAGGAAGTGGAGGAGCCGTACGGGATCGTGGATTACGAAATCGGGTCCGATGGCCGTTATTATGACCTCCTTTACATGCCGGGGGGTGGAAGCGCGCAACCCGCCACGCATGAATCCATTGACAAGGCCATGCATACCCTGCACATGGAAGGTTCGGAGACGTTTAAGTTCGCTGTTCGAAGCATGTACAAGACGGCAACCGACCTTTTAAAGAGGAATGGAGTCGATCCTGAAGATCTGGGTCTGTTCATCGGACACCAGGCCAACATAAGGATCATTGATGCAGTGACGAAGCGTCTGAAGCTCCGCGACGATCAGGTTTACAACAACATCAATAAATACGGTAACACTACGTCCGCAACCATTCCCCTCTGTATCCATGAAGCTGAGGAACAGGGAATGATCAAGAAAGGGGACTGGGTGGTCCTCGTGAGCTTCGGTGCCGGGCTTACGTGGGCAGGGACGTTGATTAAGTGGGGGATTGACCCGCTTCCGTCGGTGGCTGCTGCCGAAGCGGCTGATGCAGCATCCGACACGTACTCAGAAAAACTAAAACCAGGCAGGGACTGGGTAAAAAGATGAAGAAAATAGCATGTTTATTTCCCGGTCAGGGATCTCAGTCAGTCGGGATGGCAGACGATCTGCTGCAGGACCCGCTCTCATCGGGTGTTTTTGTAGAGGCAGGCGATACGCTGGGTTTCGACCTGCATAAACTGGTGACTGAAGGTCCCCAGGAGGAGCTGACACTCACAGCTAACGCCCAACCGGCAATCCTGGCAACGTCGTTTGCCGCCTGGAAGCAGTTTATAAAAGCCCTGGATTACAACGTTATGCCTGCGTTCGTCGCGGGCCATTCACTGGGTGAATTTACAGCCCTTGCAGCGGCTGGAGCGCTTGATTTCAGGGACGCTATCCGTCTTGTCAGGATACGGGGGAAGCTGATGCAGGAAGCAGTACCGGAGGGCCAGGGTGCCATGGCAGCGCTCCTGGGAGCGGATGAAGAGTCGGTCCAGAAACTGATCGACGAGACGTCCCTGGGTGACCCGCTCGATATTGCCAACATCAATGCACCGGTGCAGACAGTAATCAGCGGGAAGACAGAGGCTGTCGAACGGGCATTAAACCAGGCCAAAAAGTTCGGCGTGATCAAGGCCGTACGTCTCAAGGTCAGCGCACCGTTCCATTCCAGGATGATGGCACCCGTGAGGGAAAAGTTCTCGAATTACCTT
Source organism: Planctomycetota bacterium (assembly GCA_030614715.1). GTDB lineage: Bacteria > JAJVIF01 > JAJVIF01 > JAPKYR01 > JAPKYR01 > JAUWTM01. The sequence continues at coordinate 52,103 of JAUWTM010000005.1, read as the reverse complement.
GAAGAAACCAAATTCATGCCGCCATTCTGCCCGATAGTACATAATGTGTCAGCGCTACCGAATATTGAAGCACCAAAGATGGCTAAAATCCTGGCTCGTCAGATAGACAGTCCTGTTCGATGGGTAAGCTCGATTCAGTACATGGCTGAGCACGGGGCTAATGTCTTTGTTGAAATCGGTTACGGTAACGTGCTTCAGGGCCTTGTAAGGAAGATACTGGGCAAAACGTGGGATGGGCTGATCACCGGGTTTAAGTCGCAAACCGATGCTGAAAAGATAAGAGAACTCCTTATGGAGCCGCAACCTGAAGCAGAAGCCGATGGTGAGGCAGACCAGGGGGAAAGCGAGGTCTCTGAAAACGGCAATGACATTTGATCTGGATGGAAAAACAGCACTGGTGACCGGCGCAAGCGGGTCACTGGGACAACCAATTGCGAGGGCCCTTGCGGAAGCAGGAGCTGATGTCGCCTGCCATTACAATACAAACCAGGAATCGATATCGAAACTGGTCGAAGAGATCAAAGCCCTGGGTCGGAACGCCGCAGCACTGCAGGCCGATCTGACAGAACCCGGGGAAGCGGCCAGGCTGGTGCGCGAGACAATAGATGCACTCGGCAGCCTGAGTATCCTGGTGAATAACGCGGGAGTCAGCCGTGAGGCCCTGATTATCAGGCAAAGTCCGGAATTAGTTCAGGAAGTCCTGAGAACTAACCTTGAGACAATGTTCTTCATGTCGCAGGCCGCTGCGAAAACGATGACGAAGCAACGATGGGGCCGCTTAATCCATATAGGCAGTGTAGTTACGTACATGGGATCGACCGCGCAGTCAGCATATGCTGCCAGCAAAGCAGGGGTAATGGGCATGAGCCGTGCAATCGCGCGTGAGCTGGGTTCCAGGAATATTACATCGAATGTAATCGCTCCGGGGCTGATCGATGCCGGAATGGCCGATGCAATGTCCGAGGAGCGCCGCAAATTCCTTATGCCATTTATCGCGGCAGGCCGGATGGGCAGGGTCGAGGAAGTAGCCGGTGCCGTCGTGTTCCTGGCAAGTGACATTGCAAGCTATATAACCGGTACAGTTCTTCATGTGAACGGGGGACTACATATGTAGCACACCCGGTACGTCTTAAGGATGTACACCGGGGAGGAAACCTGATATGAAACGTGTTGCAATTACGGGAATGGGGATAGTTTCAACTTTTGGGTCTAACAAGGAAGATCTGAAAAAAGCATTCCACGAGGGACGAAGCGGAATTCGCCGTATCCAGAAATGGGATCCCAGCGAAATGAAAGCGCAGATCGGGGGGGAGGTCATTGACTTCAATCCCGAAGACTACCTTGACAAGAAGGAAGCCAGGCGGCTGGATCCGTACAGCCAGTATGCCGTCGCCTGCTCATCAATGGCAGTCAGCGACGCGGGATTCGATGAAAGGGGCCTTCCTGAGAACACGGCAGTGGTACATGGAACCGGTATAGGCGGCTTAACAGTTTTCTGCCGTGATCACGAGCGCCTTGTAAACAAGGGACCGGACCGCGTCAGCCCGTTCTACATTCCTCACTCAATCACCAATATTGCAGCAGGATTGATCGCTATCCGGGCTGGTGTCAAGGGTCCGAATCACGCAGTAGTGAGCGCATGTGCGAGTGCAAACCACGCCATGGGCATCGCGATGAAATATATCCAGCTTGGAATGACGGACAAGGTTATAACCGGTGGCACCGAGGCAGCCCTGATACCGCTCGGTGTTGCTGGATTCCAGAACATGCAGGCTATTACAACCGAGTATAACGACAATCCATCGATCGCCAGCCGTCCGTTCGATGCGAAGCGGAGCGGATTTGTAATCGGCGAGGGTGGAGCAATGTTCCTCTTTGAGGCCATGGACGATGCAAAGGCCCGCGGTGCGAAGATCTATGCTGAAGTGTGTGGTTACGGTGCCACGTGCGACGCACATCACATCACTGCACCGGTTCCGGGCGGCACCGGAGCCATGGCTGCAATGAAAATGGCGATTGAAGATGCCGGGGCGTCACTGGACGATGTCAATTACATCAACGCTCACGGCACATCGACTCCGTTGAACGATCCATCGGAGACAGCTGCGATTAAGTCCCTGTTCGGAGAGAGGGCTTACGAGATACCGGTCAGCTCGACCAAGAGTATGGTTGGTCACCTCCTGGGTGCAAGCGGTGCAATCGAGCTTGCCGCATGTCTGCTCGGGATGGAGGATGGCTGGATTCCACCAACCATTAATTACGAAGAGCAGGACCCTGAATGCGATCTGGACTATGTGCCCAATGAGTCGAGGGAACACGAGATCAAACTGGCAATATCCAATTCATTCGGGTTTGGCGGACATAACGCTGTCCTGGCTTTCAGGCCGGCTTAAGGGGTTGGTGAACCGGCGGGAGCCGGGTCACTTAATAAAAGTTTAATAACCTGTAAATTTTAAGTTGCGAACGAATTTCGCTTGAAAAAAGCCATGTAAATATGGTACAAAGACAGATTGTTCGCAAAATTTTTTTAACAAGGCAGGTCGCAAGTGGCAGTAAAAATCAGGCTGAAAAGAATTGGCAGAAAAAAACAGCCATCTTATCGCATTGTAGTCTCGGAGAGCCGTAATTCGCGGGGCGGCAAGGTAATCGATTCAATCGGTTATTATTCACCTTACCTGGATGATAAACCTCTCGAAATACAGCTTGACAAGGTCGATGAATGGGCCAGCAAGGGTGCTGTCGCGACCGATGCCGCGAAACGTCTGATCAGACGTGCGCGACGAATAGCGGATGGTGTAATCCCGAAGGAGCCTAAACCAAAACCTGCGCAGGTCAAGCCTGCTGCCGAGGTTGAAGCAACACCTTCCGAGCCTGCGGCCGAAGTGGCTGTCGAGGAAACAGCACCTGAGGAAGCAGTTGAAGAACCTGCCGAAGAGCCCGCAGAAGAACCAGTATCTGACGAGAGCTGACGTTAGCTAATAAGACAATTAACGTGCTACCAGATAATAAATAAATACCAGTCAGGAGTTGTCGTTGTGGTGTTCAACCTGTTCAAGAGGGAAAAGCAGTCGAATGGTGAGGGGAAACCCGAGCCTGCTGCCAACAGCATTGCCGATCTGCTGAAGTTCATCGTCGTGCGACTGGTTGACAATCCCGACGATGTCGACGTGAGTGAAGTTGAAGGTGAGAGAAACACCATCCTCGAGCTGAAGGTCAACGACGAAGACATGGGAAAAGTGATTGGAAAGAAGGGTCGGATAATAAAATCACTGCGGATCGTGCTCAGGGCGGCCGCAATTCACGAAGGAAAGTCGATCTCAATCGAGCTGGTTAATTAATCCTACCCGAACCGATTGAATAAATAATATAAGCCTGGGCGGATAATGACTGGAATGGATGTCGGCCTCATACTAGGGGCCTTTGGTATAAAAGGCGAGGTCAGGATCCTCAGCCTGAACGACGAACCGGAGCGGTTTCTTGAGTGCAAATCGCTTGTCATCGTCGGTGCTGACGGGTCTGAGACGACCTATGGAATTGAGAAAGTCCGAATCCATAAGAAACATGCGCTCGTGAAATTCGATGAAGTACCGGATCGTACTGCATCGGAAGGACTGAAGGGATTATACGTGCGGTTAACGGAGAACGATGCATGTCAGCCGACAACCGCAGAGGAATCCAGGCTGGAGCGCGACAAATTAACCGGCATTGAAGTTTTCACAAAATCCGGCGACCGTCTCGGGGTGCTCGAGGAGGTGATCCAGACCGGGGCCAATGATGTCTACGAGATCAAGGACGGCGAGAAGAGCATTCTTCTGCCAGCTATCAGTGAAGTGATCATCGAAGTGGACATCGAAAATGGTCGAATGGTGGTGGATCCTCTCCCCGGTCTCCTCTGAATCATGGGACGACCGTTGAACATTGATATCCTGACACTGTTCCCGCGGTTTTTTGAAATCCCGCTGGCGACCAGTATCGTGGGGAAGACCATTGAAAAAGGTCTCCTTACGGTGACACTCCGCGATTTCCGCGACTGGGCGGACGGTGAGTATCGCCAGGTCGACGACATGCCGTACGGCGGCGGTCCCGGAATGGTCCTGATGCTCGATCCGATCGTCAAGTGTATCGATGCGGTCGTTGAAGAGCGTCGAAGTGCCGGTTTCGAGCCAGTTATGATCATTCTTTGTCCGCGAGGTGAACGCCTCAGGCAGGACATGCTTAAGGCGTGGTCGGAGATCGATCCTGAGAAGCAGTCATTGCTGGTCCTGGCCGGTCATTACGAGGGATTCGACGAACGGCTTTATTCGTTGTTTCCGTGGGAAATCGTCAGCCTCGGGGACTTCGTGCTATCAGGCGGAGAGATCCCATCTCTGGCGATTGTGGACGGTGTCGCGAGGTTACTTGAAGGGGCTTTAGGAAATCCTGAGTCCCTGTCGCACGAATCTTTCACGTCCGAGCTTCTCGACCATCCGGTATATACAAGACCACCGGAGTTTCGGGGATTGAAGGTTCCGGACGTATTAATGGGTGGGGATCACGCGAAGATAGACACGTGGCGTGCGATGAAACGAAGAGAACTAACGTCAAGGCAAAGGCCTGATTTACTGGATAACGGGCTGGAGAAGGAGTCTCCGGACCATCAGTAGTAGAGGTGTAAGGCGAAAGGAGAACGTATCATGGCAGAGAACGAAAAAAACAAAGACGAGCTTCCCGAAGAGGAAGCCGCACCGGTAGAAGAGCCGGAAAGCGATGAGGCTGCTCCCGTGGAAGAGGAGACGGTCGAGGAAGTCGCTGCTGAAGCTGAAGATGAAGTAACGGCGGAAGCTGAAGCTGACGATGAAGCCGAGGCTGAGGACGTCGAAGAAGACGAGGAGCCTGCAGAAGAGCCGGTGAAGGCTGAGAAGGAACCAAAGGGTCCGACCGGATTCGATAAGGTCGCCGAAATTACTAAGGGTTTTCTCAAAACGGGATTGCCTGACTTTCGCCCCGGGGATACCGTAAAGGTATTCGTGAAGATCATCGAGGGCAGCAAGGAACGAATCCAGGTTTTTGAAGGCGTTGTTATCGCGATCAAGCACGGCGGGATAGATAAGACCTTCAAGGTCCGGAAGACGTCGTGGGGTGTCGGAGTCGAGCGGACGTTTTTCCTCCACTCCCCGAAGATCGACAAGATCGTGGTATCCAGGCGTGGACGCGTACGTCGCGCGAAGCTGTATTATCTCAGAGAGCGTGCCGGCAAATCTGCGAGGATCAAGGAACGCAGGATGAAGCAGTAGTTCTTCAGAAATCGAATGATGACTTTTAAGAACGGCATTAGCAGCCGGTCTTTTTTGTATGAAGAGGTACTCGGTTATAATTGATGCGAAATGGATGGCATTACTGACCTTCAATTATTCGAAGACAATCCCTAGTTTGAGATGGGTTCTGAAAATCATATTTTGAAGCTTTTGGAAAATATTCTGGCATTCTCATGGAATCACATGCTTTATATTGTAATTTATAGATACTTTAAGATATAATACGTTCTAAAGATTGAATGACTCGTATGGTTTGAGAGGGGATAAGTACTCATTAAAAGGAGGTCGATTATGCTTTCCACAATAGGGCAGAAAAGCACGAAGCTCTTATATCTCCTGCTGTTACTGCCCGTTTTATTTCTTTGGAACACAGGAATGGTATATGGGCAATCGGATGATCGCATCGATACATGCTTAAATTGGGAACTGCTGAACGAATCAGAAATAGAGCATTTAGAAGCGGTAGCGGATCAACTTATCTTATGCGTACTTGAGAACGACAGGATACTTGAACTGATCCAGGTGGAATTTGGTCGCGAGCTAGATCAGTCAGAACGAGCTTTGTTTAACGTAGTGATGGAGATTGTTAGACAACAAATTATGCTAGCATTCTGTTTCTTGTATGAATCTGATCCAAATTCTCAATTGATGGGGAATCAAACCGTCATTGAAATTAGCGACCTAGCAGCTGATGATATTGCTTTGGATACCACAGCCCAGGATCTATCGCAAACTGATGGCATTATTGATGAATTTGAGAGCGAACTTTTAATTGCCACAGAGATTGTAGGGGACTTAATTGGTGTAGCTCAGCCGGTGCTTGTAGACGAAATTGATGCAATTACTGTCGAAGCACTTGAAGATAGCATTAGTGCTATTGAGGATGAAGTGGTGGAATGTGCGGAGCCACCTGACCATGAGCAGGTTTGGTGGGAATTACGTATTAATTTTGTTCATGTTCTTCCGGTTGAATTAAGCGATGAGGCCACTTCAATATATGTTGTACTCGATCATGATACATTTATTGAGATAATCTACAGTTCATTGGTAAAACTTGACCATAGTTCAGCGACTCTGGTAGCAATTAATAACTGTGATACTGTGATATTGTCTGATTTTCCTATTCTTTCCGAGACCATATTGGATGATTACAACAGGCAGCATCCAGAACTGCCATTGGTAAACTATGTCTACAGTATAGGTTACATGGTTTCGCTTAATTCAACTATTGATGATCAGGGACAGATTGATCATGAAATTAAAATATATCCGGTTCTGTTGCAGGGTGTGTATAACAGCCTTCTCGAATATAGTAACACACCCTTTAATAAGCAGTATTTCATACATAGATTAGCTACTGAAATTGAATCAGGGATCCTTTCATTCGAGCCCTAAGAAGCGATAACAAGATCCGGATGTATTGTCCGGAAATTCTGTTGTTAGGTGGTAGCACGTATGACCAATCTGACAAGGCAACAAAGTAAAGTCGTTCGCTGGGGATTTATTATCACGATCATTTGGATAGCAAGTTATATTATCGCTATTGGCCCTTTTATTTATTCTTTTAATATTCCAACGAAGCGTATGCCAGTTAGTAATCGATATGTCTTAGCAATTGACGAGGACCAGTTTTATCCAAGTTTCAATCAAATCACCATAAATTATAGTATTATTTTGGGCGGAATTTTAATATTTTGGTTTATTACTAAACGTGCAGAATCTGTAGTAAAAAACTTTCAAGCCACACAGGAATTGACAAAATATCGTATTTGGCTAGCCGTTCTTTTGACGGTTTTATACAATGTAATATTTCTGATTCTTGTACTTGGCTGCCTTCATAAAGCCCATTTACCGAGTGAAGGAGTATATCCCCTTGTCGAAGAAATAAAAATAATTACAAATACGTGTTCGAAAGCCATCTCGTTCTTAATAACCGCACCTATTGGATATTTTTTTGGTGTTGAGAGTATGTATGGAGTAGAGAAATCCAGTGATTAATAATTTTGTCGCCGACATTCTCGTCAATACTAGGCTAGGCGAAACGGCATCCCGATGGTTTAATGACCGCTGAGAGTGCGTTATAATGCGCATGATCGTATGACGTACCAGGAACTGCCAAATTCTTTCAAGCCCTCTGTTGAACTTGCATTCGCCAACCCATCTTACTTGTCGGAGAAATCAAAGGACCGACGTGTCACTCTTGTCGCCCGGTTCAGGGATTTCCTCGGTGAAACGTCAAGGTCAACCGGAAGACTCAGGCTTTCGACATCATTCGGTACGCTGACGCTTCCCAACGGCGGCGTTTCCGGCACTGAGATCGAATTCGAGCAGGGCGAGGTTCCCCTGTCGGAATCTGGTGAGCTGGCAATCGTCTTCGATCCCGGGAAGGAATTCGGTGACGCCGAAGTGAAGGTCGAATGCGATCTCGGAAGCGCTGATTTGAAGGTCCTTGTAGCTGCCCCGACCGGATTCGCACTTGCAGAGATGATGGAGAGCATCATCTACGCATTCCTGGTAGCGATCGTGATCAGGATATTCTTCTTCCAGACATTCTGGATACCGTCAGGAAGCATGGAGCCAACCCTGTACGAGGGTGACCGTATCATCGCAAACAAGCTGGTTTACCGGATCCGGGAGCCGAATCGCGGTGAGGTTATTATTTTCAGGGTCTTTCAACCTCCGCGACGCAGCTCGCACGGTCGCCTGACCCTCGAGGAGGCAACCGAAGCCGCTGAAGAGGCTGGAGACGCATGGTTCCAGAGGGTTGATGAAAACGGCATAACGGTGATGCCACCTGTTGAGGTCCAGGACTATATAAAAAGGGTGGTCGGACTACCCGGGGATATAGTCGAGATCTCGGGGGGTGAGATCTTTATCAACGGGGAAGTCCTGTACGAGGGATTCGAGTCCCGTCCACCGGATTACGACCGATATGGTCCGATAACCGTACCGCAGGGTGAAGTGTTTGTGCTCGGTGACAACCGTGCGAATTCGCAGGACAGCCATGTAATCGGGACGATACCAATCAGGAATATCGAGGGCAGGGCCGAGGTTGTTTTCTGGCCCCCGGGCAGGATAGGATTGATAACGCGTGGACATTAGCGCTCAAAGGCAATGACTTACTCAAACGAACAAACCGGCCTGTTCGACTTCCGCCTGAAAGCCGCTTCAGAAGAGGCTTTGGATGAATGGTATCTGAAAAATGGGTACCGGGCCATCGCCGGGGTGGACGAAGCCGGAAGAGGTGCGCTTGCAGGTCCGGTATCGGCAGCAGCGGTCGTTCTCGGTGAGCACAAAATTGAGGGTCTGGATGATTCCAAGAAGCTGACACCCGAACGACGATCGGAACTGTACGCTGAGATCTGGCGGAATGCACGTTGTGTCGGTGTGGCTCTTGTGGGTCCGGCAAGAATTGATGAAACAAATATACTGGCGTCAACGATGGAAGCGATGAAGCTTGCGGTGAGAATGCTTCCGTCATGGCCGGACATAATATTGATCGACGGGAACCAGGTGCCCAATGGCCTTGACGATGCCGTCGCGGTGATCAAGGGCGATACGAAGTCAAAGAGCATCATGGCAGCGAGTATCATCGCGAAAGTCACCCGGGATCGCTACATGGAGATCGTCTCGGGAGAATTCCCGTTTTACGGGTTCGAAAGGCACAAAGGCTACGCGGTGAAGGACCATTACACGGCGCTCGAAGAACACGGAGTGACGTCGATTCACAGGATATCATTCGCACCCTGTCGGGATATGGCTGTTGGGTTGCCCGAAGGACGTGATAATAGTACAATTTCTCTTCGCGTGACCGGGGAGAGGACGTGATGTCCGTTCCGAGAAGCCCGGGTGAACCGGGTGAGGTAAAAAGAAGGAAATCACTGGGCGCAGCAGGAGAAGCGGTAGCACGCAGGTACCTTGAAGAAAAGGGATTCCGGATCCTCAGGTCCAATTATCGCGACCAGACCGGTGAGATAGACATTATCGCTTACGGTCGCAGGATGCTGGTTTTCTGCGAGGTGAAGACACGTCTGGGCAGTGAAAATGTGGACGAACCGCAGAAGGACTACAGTATCAGGCAGCAGAGACGGATGGAAGCCCTTGGAGAGAGGTACCTTGCAGAGAACCAGGAGACGCTGCCGTGGGATCTTGATGTCAGGTATGACATGATGATCGTTGGAGACGGTGCAGGCGGGGTACTTGAAGTGAAAAAACACATAGCGGATGCGTTCCGCCCGACATAGGGACTGAAGACACAGAAAGAAGGAGATTATCAATGGCTGATTCCGCAACACGAATGAAGGAAGCACTCGGGGAATGCAGGAATAAGAATTTCGAGAAGGGTCGGCAGTTGCTCGAAGAACTGATAAATGACGATCCCGAGGCTTACAAGGCCATGGACGCCCTCGGCAAGGTGCTGGTCATCATGAAGGAGCCGGATCCAGCGATCGAGATGTTCAAGAAGGCAATCGATATCCGTCCCGACTTCTCGAAAGCGATCCTGAACCTCGCCCAGACCCATTACAGGCTCGGTAACCTGCCCGAAGCAAGGACTTACTACCAGCGTGTCGTGGAATACGAGCCCAAGAACGCTGATGGACATTTTGGCCTTGGCAATGTGTACAGGAAGACCGAAGCTTACAAGGACGCTATCAGTAAGTACAACGACGCCCTTGAAATCAACCCGAAAGACTCTCAAGCATATATAAACCTGGGACTCTGTCACTTTAAGGATGAAAATTACCATGATGCCATCTATAACTTCCAGATGGCCCTTGAACTGGGTGGTGACAACCCAAAGGCGTTCATGAATCTGGCCTTGAGCCTTGAAAAGACCGAGAGATACGTGGAAGCCTGCACCTTCTGGGAGCGATACCTCGATACGGGTCCGATAGATGAGTATCTGGACCTGGCAGTGGAGCACCTGGCAGTGTGTAAAACCAAGTTCTAATAACATAAAATCCGCTTTGACATGCGGAAACAGCTGTGTTATCGTGTTTTTTCCTTAAGTGGTGGGTGATTGGGTGTTGAAAAACATCAAGGTCAATTGACCGGATGCGCGGTTGTGGTATAATGTATTACGAGGTTCCAAGACCACACTCGCAGTTTTTCCGCACGTTTCCCAATCTCCATAAAACGAACTTAAAGAGAAGATCGAAGGAACAGAAAAAGGGTGGAGATTTTTGAATTTGGATACGCTTATTTTATCATACATATCATAATCTCCGCATTGAATGCGGAGAAAAGCGAGGCTAACACATGAAAGTCAGAGAGAATGGTTTCACTCTGATTGAGTTATTGGTCGTAATCACGATCATCGGTATTTTGGCAGCGATCGCGCTTCCAAACTACATCAAGGCCAAGAATAAGGCTAAGGAAGCAGAGGTAAAGGCAAACTGCCACACAATCCAGGTTGCTCTCGAGAGGTACATGACGGATAACAATGAGTATCCCCATTACCTGCTTGGTGGAGACATCGACGGCTGGATGAACTGGCATACTCGGTTTGACGGAACCAACGACATGTCGATGCCGGACGGCAGCGGCCGAGTTGCATCCAACGAACGAGTACAGGACCCCATGATTGAATACGACTACATCACCAGTTACCCGTTCAACCCCTTTGTAGGGGACGGTCAGATCATCATCAGGCAAACGAACGTCGATGGTGGCGACCAGCAGGGTGAGGGTGACCCTCGTTTCGGTTACAAGGGTAATGTCATGGGCATGGGCCTGGACGACATGAACTTTTTCCGTGGCGCCACGCACCCAGGGCCCTTTTTCTGGACCGAGATCGAAACCCGACGTACACTGGACCGTGGTGACTTCATGAACGTGCCCCCGGCTTTCGATTCATCGGGTGCCATCATCCAGACCGAAATGTACTACCTGTTCGGTGGTTTCAGGTATCCGCCGGACCTGATCGACCCTCAAGTCCAGACCAGTGACGTATACTACACAAACTGGCCGGGTAACTTCTTCTACAAGGCAACGTCGGACCAGATAATCAGTCGGCAGGGCTTCACGATTCCAGTACCCAACACCAACATCGGTGGTCACTATAACCGCTACATCCTTGGTGGATACGGTGCCGAAGGCACACAGGGTATGGACGTCATCAGGTTAATCTGGTGGAATCCTGAAGGTGATGATCTTCACTGGCGATGCCCGCCCCCGTTCGACTACGACTGCTTCTATCTCGGATACGATCTGTTCTCAGGCGGCTTTGGGTCGGCTGGTGGACTTCCCGAGGTATTCGGTGGTGGAGACGAGTGGAACGGACCCTGGAATCCCTACAACAAGAGCGAGGACAATCCTGATGAGTTCATCTATGGTGCGCCGGACGGCACCAAGGATGCGGTCATCCTCGTACTTGACAGTGGCTCCGAAGTTACTGCATGGACCAGGTAAGAAAAACGTAAACAGTAAATTTGTTTACAATGCCCGTCAGTGGGCAGGTTAATATCTCAGCAAACGGAAGTGATATGATGAAGCGCAACACGCAACGTGGCTTCACGCTAATCGAGCTTCTTGTCGTCATTACGATTATCGGGATTCTTGCGGCTATCGCACTCCCGAACTACATCAAGGCCAAGGACAAGGCCAAAGAGGCCGAAGTTAAGTCCAATTGCCATACAATCCAGATTGCTCTGGAGAGGTATGCAACAGACCATTCAGGCGCGTATCCCAACTACCTCATTGGTGGAGACACCAGGGGATGGGACGAGCGATCCGGATGCCGCGCAATCACGGCACCGGACGAGGAGGACGACCGTCCTCCACGTGACCCGCTGGTTCACTTTGCTTATGTCTACAGCTATCCTGACAATCCGTTCATCGACCCCGGTGAGGGTATCACATCGATCATTGCATGGACCGGTGCGAGCCTTACCATAGGCGATGGAGACATCAGGTTCGGCTGGACTGGTGAGCTGATGGGCAACTGCCTCGACGATCCCCGTCACCTGTTCACAGGCCCGGGGCTCAACAACCACAGTCGCCTGAGATGGACGATGTTACCGGTTGAGAGCCGCTACATCGGTGTACTGGACGATAACTCACCTAACTCGTTCTACTGCATGGGCGGTCTGCCCCAGTGGACGAGAAGTGGTACGAGTGACCCGGATGGACAGGCGATCAAAGCCTTCTGGCCGGGACAGTTCTTCTACCGAAGTGGTGGAGACTTTTTCATTGCTAACCCGTTGAATGTAACCGGTGCCGAGTATGAGTATATCTGGGGCTGGCCGTACATGCGGGTTAACAAGTATATCCTCGGTGGTTATGGTTCACCCCGTACGTCAGGTATGGACGTTATCCGTATGACCTCGCAACAAGGAACTGCGGCAAGTATGCCGGAGTTCGGAGCAATCAACGGATATTGTCAGGGCCAGACGTACCAGGATCACAGCGCCCCTGAGGAGAATCGCTCACATCCGGACTTCCCGGAAATCGAGGTTGCCTATTCCAACCCCGAGGTATTCGGTGGTGGTGAGCGAGGGCTAATGCCTCAGTTCCCCTATTATGAAGTGGGATCGAAAGCATGGCTCTTCGGAGCTCCGGACGGGTACCGTGACGGTGTCATCCTTGTGTTGACCAGCGGTTCCGACTCGGAGAAGTTTACTGAGTGGCAAGGCTAAGCCATTTACAACGTCCTGATATTTCTTATTCTGTTATATCAGGTTTAGTTATCGCAACTCAGTACAAGCAGTAGTAAGTTCAGGATCTTTCTAAGGACTTGCCCGCTGACAATACGGCGTCCCCCCAGAAGGGGGGACGCTTTTGTTATATTCCGATTCTGTAAAAAAAGGTGCTGGATACCGCTGCTGTCCGGTTAAAATAAAGCCAGTTGGTCTGGTGGGTCTCTGAGGAGATCAATAAATAGGTAACCGGCACAAATAATATTCATAGAGTGTGCATGGTGAGCATAAGGTGAAAACTGGACTATACGCCAAATCCATTAGATGTTACATTTTCGAATTTATCTCCATCAAAAGTATAAACATTATATGAGTGAAACTCGTAGTAATCCCTAGCTTCAACGATTTCCATACTTCCATCACCATTTAAATCTAAACACCAGATCTCGGCATTGGCCAAATGCCAGTCCGGACCCAGGATAATTTCATCTAACTGGTGGACTCTAACTTCGTCCTCATCGGATCTCTCAATGATTAGTATTGCCCAGTCAGCCCCTGGCACTTCTGATTCAGCGTTAGAATCATAAACTGGTGCAAATACTTTCGTTAAACATACAATTTCTGGCCCACCATTGCCATCAAGATCGGTAGAAATCATTTTCAAAACATCCATCGATATACTTTGTAACTGCTCGCTCCCATATAACCGAATATCCATGAGAACATAGTTGAGATTTTCTGAAAGCACCTCTATAGGTCTTGGCAGTATATTCCAATTAGCATTTAATCCTATCATCTTGCCTTCTAAATCCTCGGTATCCTCGGTAAAATCTAAGGCCATAAAAGGTCCTCCGAGAGATACATCAAAAAATGCATCAGATATAGAAGCTTCATGGGGTTCCATCATAGGTGAATAAAGCACAATTTCCTGATCATTTGGCGGGAAATTTGTATCATCTGACTTCCATGATCCATCTTCCCAATACCCTATCAAAATAGAATCAAAGATCCGGCCTATATCTCTTGACCACCCCTGACGAAAATTAGAATCATATAATATAAAATAGCTTGGTAATTGATCCCCTTCAATGGTAATTTCGCTATTTCTATCTTGTTTCTCAGGCTGGGTTTCACTAGAGGCTCCTTGCTGAGTACAAGAGAAAAATAGGAAGATTACCAGAAGAAGAGCCAAAGTCTGCAGTCTGATCATCCGAAGTTCCTCCTGTGGTAAAGGCTGCTTTGTTCTGTTCAGATATTATATCAGAATGTTCTCATAACGCACGATCACAGGCTAGATGACACACAAAGGGACGCCACCCAAGCCCTCTTACTGACACACTCGGTATTGAAACCACCTAAGAATGAAGCCCAGCACAAATACTGTCCCGTAGCCCGGCATCGCGGTCCATGCTCAACCAGTCCTCCCGAATTGGTCCGGAGCGTTGCCGGCCCCCAAAAATAATTTCAACCCGCCCTCTCATCCATGCTCAGCACTCTCAATGTGAATCCAACTCCCATCGCCCCAATCAGGAAGTACCTACCCTTTTTTTTATGTGGCTGTGAATACTTGAATGTTCCAATAATGCTGGCGCCCTCATTGAACCAATTTCCACAGGCGGTGACATCAATGTCGATTTCATTTACGAGATGCCCGATGGACGTCTGATTATAACTGCTGGCGAAGCAGGCAGGATCCTGATAGTAGATCCAAACTAGCTGCTTTATATAATTGATAGACTGCTTATTCCTGTATCTCTATAATTTTTACGATATTTTCATCAATCGGGGTGCAACCTGGTTATTTTTTCACGTCATATATGTTATTAAAGGGTCATGGATCAGCTGACGCTATATATTGTATCTACCATTGTGCTCCTTGTGATCGGGTATTTATACCTGCGGGTTTTCGCGCGTCGGGACTATCTGGAAAAAGGACGTCTTTCTCCAGCAAACACTGTCTTCAAGATCATCTATTTCTGCACTCTCGGGGGCTGGGTGCCGTACATCTATCTCGAGCGTGACTGGCCTGAAGTACACCTCAATTCAGGTCTGGAAGCAGTGGGACTGATCGTTTTATGGGTCGGTGTATTCCTGTTATTTTCAGGAGCAACCAACCTCGGCTGGATACGTGCGATGGGCCGGGATTCACGGGAGTTGAAGCAGTCAGGATATTACCGGTATTCAAGGAATCCGCAGATAGCAGGGTGTATCCTCTATGCCATTGCATTTGTGGTGTTGTGGCCATCGTGGTACGCAATTGGATGGCTGGTACTTCTGCTTGTCATACTCCAAATCATGATACTCACGGAGGAGGAGCATCTTGGGAAGGTGTTCGGTGATGATTATGAAAGGTATTGCGAACGCGTACCAAGGTATGTCAGGCTGAAATGGTGGAAGTAAGCAACTGGTGATAAAATAATCAATTCTGTTTTTAAAAGATTCACAAATCGTGAGCCTTTTTTTTTAATATCTTAGTCCTAATGTACCGAGAGTGTGGTTAAACCACAATTTTAGTGCAGGATGTTCCGAGCAAGTCGGTTCTCCAATCTGAACGAGACAAACGGCGGATCCTCTCAGGTATGGCTCTTAATATATGTTAAAATTGGATTTCACAGGGAGGTTACGCATGAAGATTAAAAATCGGGAACATGGGTTCACGCTTATTGAATTACTTTCAATCACGAGTGTTCTATTGCTTGTACTGATGGTCGCTCTGCCGGGATTCCTTGTATCGAGAGACGAGGCTAAGGAATCGGAAGTGAAGGCTAATCTGCACACGATCCAGCTTGCCCTCGAGAGATACGCGACAGACAATGACGAGTACCCCGGCTATCTCATCGGCGGTGATCTTGACGGCTGGACGGTCTGGCATGAGCGCTGGGACGGCGTGAACGATATCAGCATGACTGACGGACGAACCGCGTCGAACGACCGGGTCACCGATCCATTGCTGGAGTTCGACTACATTACAGGATATCCGGCAAATCCTTTCGTTAACGACGGACACACTGTTATCCAGCGAACCAATGTTGAGGGAAGCGACGCTTACGGCCACGGTGATCCGCGATTCGGGTACAGGGGTGACGTGATGGGAATGGGTCTGGACGATCCGAATTTTTTCAAGGGTGCTATAGAACGAGGTAACTTCACCTGGAGCGAGATCGAGACAAGAAGGACACTGGATCGTGGGATCTGGAACGAGTTGCCCCGGGGATTCTACCGAAGGATCACCGACCGTTACTACCTTTTCGGTGGGATGCGCTTTTCGATGGCCCCACCAGACAGCGAACCACTCATACGATACTGGCCGGGGAATTTCTTTTACAAAGCGTCGCCAGACACAATAATGCAGGGGAGACACGGATTTACTGCCCCAATTCCGAACGTCAACATGGTCGGAGGTCCGAGAATCAGGTATATCCTCGGATGCTACGGAAGCGAGGGTGTAACCGGACTCGATGTGATAAGGCTGATGGACTCAGCTCCCGATGGATCACCCGTTCACTGGAGAACACCACCTCCTTTCAATGAGGATGCATACTATTGCGGTTACGATGACTTCACCGGGGGCTGGGGCGGAAGTGGCGGACTTCCCGAAGTGTTCGGCGGAGGCGATGAGTGGACCGGCCCGGGGTACTTCTACAATGAAGGAGGTCGGAACGAGGGTGAGTTCCTGTACGGCGCACCTGACGGAGTCCCGTACGGTGTTATTCTCGTATTGACAGACGGAGGTTCAGTGTGGGAGGAGTATTCGTTATGAAAACACAACGTGGATTCTCTGCACTGGAATTTCTGGGTGTGTCAGCACTCCTTGCGGTCGTTCTGGCGTACACGATCCCGTCTCATATCAGGTCAAGGGACGAATCGAAGGAGGAGGAGACGAAATCGAACCTGCATACCATTTCAATTGCACTCGAGAGATACGCTGTCGATTATGGAGAATACCCGTCGTATATTCTAGGAGGCGACAGGCATGGGTGGGATGAAAATTCAGGGTGTCGGGCAGTCACAATGCCTACGATGGGCTATGCCGAGCCCCCAAAGGACCCACTGATTGAGTACAACTACATTCAGGACTACCCGCGTAATGCATTTTTAATTCATGGTGACGGTGTTGACACAATAATCATGGCAACCGGTGCGAGTCACGATCCCGGTGACGGCGATGTCAGGTTCGGGTTCAGCGGTGAGCACATGGGAAACTGCCTCGACGATCCACGTTACCTGTTCAATGGACCAGCGATGTACAATGCAACAGATC
Organism: Planctomycetota bacterium; assembly: GCA_030614715.1. Lineage (GTDB taxonomy): Bacteria > JAJVIF01 > JAJVIF01 > JAPKYR01 > JAPKYR01 > JAUWTM01. The sequence continues at coordinate 34,911 of JAUWTM010000005.1, read as the reverse complement.
TACGCTGGACGATGTACCCGATACCGGGTTCATATTTAGGTGTACTGGACAGTAACAGCCCTAACTCCTTTTTCTGCATGGGTGGTATACCCGAGTGGACGCGTCAGGGGATAAGTGATGTCGAAAGTGGCAAATCTATCGGTTTTTACTGGCCGGGGGAATTTTTCTACCGGTCGGGTGGTGTGTTCGATCTTGACTCAGGGGCAAGTGAGTACCAATACAATCGGGAATATATCTGGGAGTGGGATTACGTTATTCTCGATAAATACATGCTTGGTGCGTACGGGTCGCTTAGATCGGAAGGACTGGACGTTATACGTCTGACAAGTCGGGAAGGAAATATAGCAAGTGCACCCCAATTCGGAGCGATAAACGGCTATTGTATGGGTGAGTTCTACCAGGATCACATTGATCTGTCGAGGGACGCGAGTCATCCGGATTTCGATGACCGGGTTCAGTATTCAAATCCCGAAGTGTTCGGCGGCGGGGGCAGGGGACTGATGCCGCAGTTCCCGTACTACGACGGATACACGTGCAACTGGGTGTTCGGGGCACCGGACGGAATCCCGGACGGGATAGTGCTCGTTATCACGAGTGAACTTGGTGCGGGTGTCGAACATCTTGAATGGTAGGCTAATCCGGGAGGTGATAGATGTGAATTCCATTGTTAACTGGGACAAAATCAAAGAAGTAGCAGGGCGGATAGGGATATATATATTCTGGCTGTTGTTGCTGGGGATAATCATAGGTCCATTTGTACCTACGCATTGGATGCGTCTTAGACCTAATAATAAAGCATTAGAAGCTGAAGTTAAGGCAAACCTTCATACAATTCAGATAGCAGTTGAGAGATACCATACTGATCAAGGTGATTATCCACCGTACCTGCTGGGTGGTGATGTTGAAGGCTGGGCGGCGTGGCATGAACAGTGGGACGGTGTGAATGACATCGAGATGGTCGGTGACAGGATGGCAACCAATGACCTTGTTGTCGATCCGTTAATAGATAAAGGTTACATAGTAGGTTATCCGTCAAATCCGTTCGTAGATGATGGAAGATCCGTGATACTGCGGACGAATGTCGAGGGGAGCAGAGCATCAGGACATGGAGATCCTCGGTTCGGCTTCAGGGGTACGACAATGGGGATGGGTCTGGATGATATGAACTGGTTCCGTGGAGCGAATTATCCTGGTGATCTTTTTTTCTGGTCAGAGATTGAGACAAGGCGAACACTCGACCATGGTGACTGGATGAATGTACCGGCGGAATTCAGGGATACGGAACCGTGGAATACCGATATGTACTATCTGATGGGAGGATTCTGCTATCCACCTGATCCGGAAACTGGAGAGAGACGGTGGGAACAGGTTGTATATACATATTGGCCGGGTAATTTTTTTTATAAAGCAACCAGTGAGATATTATATGGATGCTATAGATATCCGTTTCCCAATGTGTATAATCACACTCAAAATAGATTCATACTTGGATGTTACGGTGCCGAGAATACGACAGGTATGGATGTCATCCGTCTCATTTGGTTCAATCCTTCGGGGGACAGGCTTCAATGGATTATATCTTGGCCAGCAATTGTTTCATCACTGAATGAAGAAACATTCCACCTGGGGTATGAATTGACTGAGGGTAGTTTTGGGGAAAGTATAGGTTTACCTGAAGTATTTGGCGGGGGTAATGAATGGACAGGGCCGTGTTATCCCTACAATTGTGAATATTTAGATGCGTTTAAAAAAGTTACCTACGGAGCTCCGGATGGTATTCCAGACGGTGTTATCCTCGTCCTTACAGATAGCAGCAACCAGTAACACTGCAACCAGCTAACCCTCCCTGAACCTTTATCTATATACTCCGCTCTTACTCGTTGAAGGGGCGAGACGGTTGCTCCTTTCAGGAACGTGCAGGTCTTTCCGAACCGCGTAAAGGCATCCCAATCTGATTAGAAACACGACTGACCTCCTCGTGCGCGCAATTTCCCGGGCGCGCATTACAGGATCATATACTCATTACGGGGAGCTACATATGTCAACTATTTATCTACTTATCTTATCATATTTTTCCGCCTTCGCGGGCAGACCCGCTACGGCGGACAGGTCCGCTATGTCGGACGCGTCCGTTCAGGCGGAAAAAGGAGGTCATTCTCATGAAGATCGGAGCACGTGGATTTACTCTGATCGAGCTGTTGGTGGTGATTACCATAATAGGTATCCTCGCCGCCATAGCGCTACCAAACTACATCCGGGCCAAAGAAAAGGCCAAGGAAGTGGAAGTGAAGGCGAACCTTCACACCATCCAGATCGCGCTGGAACGATACGCGACAGACAACAATGAGTACCCTCACTATCTCCTGGGGGGAGACATCGAAGGCTGGCTCCACTGGCACTCACGGTGGGACGGCGAAAACGCACTCAGTATGCCCGATGGAAGCGGACGAATAGCGTCCAATGAACGCGTACAGGACCCGCTGGTCGAGTACGACTACATCGTGAGCTACCCGGCCAACCCGTTCGTGAACGACGGGCAGATAATTCTCAAACAGACCAACGTTGACGGCAATGACCAGCAAGGCGACGGCGATCCCCGTTTCGGTTACACCGGGAACGTCATGGGCCAGGGTCTGGACGATCCCAATTTTTTCAAGGGAGCGATCCATCCCGGTCACTTCTTCTGGTCCGAGATCGAGACGAGACGTACACTCGATCGTGGAGACTGGATGAACGTTCCCGCTGCATTCGAGAGCGGGGGACCGTTCAATACCCGGCTTTACTATGTATTTGGCGGATTCAGACTACCGCCCGACGCCGTCGAACCCGACCAGCGTAACGAGGACATCTATACGTACTGGCCGGGTAATTTCTTTTACAAGGGCACGTCCGACCAGATCATGGCTCGTGCAAGGTGGACCACCCCGGTACCTAACACCAACATTGGTGGTCACTTTAACCGCTATATGCTCGGTGCGTATGGGTCGTCCATGAACAATGGGATCGACACGATACGCACGATATGGTGGAACCCCGACGGCGAGGACCTTTTCTGGAGGAGTCCGGCCCCGCACGCACAGGATACGTTCTACCTTGGGTACGACCCATTCATGGGAATGGGCGATCCTGGTGGACTTCCTGAAGTGTTCGGCGGGGGGGACGAATGGAACGGCCCTGCGTATCCGTACGACATGAGCGATGAATATCCGGAAGAGTGCGTCTACGGCGCTCCGGATGGGATTCCCGACGGTGTCATCCTGGTGCTGACGAACGGCGCTGAAGCCATTGAATACACGTGGTGAGAACATTGCGTCAAGCGAAGATAAGTCCGCACCTTTGATGCGAAGGAAGCGCCCCTGCAGAGATGCAGGGGCGTATTTTTCAGGCCTGGGAGTTGGGAGGGGGATTGTTCATTAGATGAGACACCCTCAAGCACCAATGGCATGAAGGGGAAGTGACTCGCGATGTGTGCTTGAGGGAGGCATTGGGGGAGGTTTGGTTGGTTGGATGGGAGAGTGTGCGTATTGTGAGACACCCTCAAGCACCAGTGGCATGCAGGGAAAGTGACTGTCGATGTGTGCTTGAGGGAGGCATTGGGAATTTTTGTTAATTGAGAAGAGCACGCTCCCTGACGGTCGCGTTTCTGAAAGAGTTGATGACAGTAGTTGTAAAACTGGTCTGGGTTTATCTCCCGAAGGTCGCAGAAATGCGAAGGCGAGGGGAGTTCGATTAAAAAAGTACAGACATAGAGTAAGGGAGTATCGACATAGGAAATTGCAATCGAGACATAGGATTTAAACGGTCAGACATAATGAAAATAGCAGTAGACATTTAGAAAATAGCCTCAGACATTTAGAAAATGGTGTTGGACATTTAGAAAATAGGGTCAGGCAAGATAAAAATACGCTGTGACATAGCTTCTGTGTCGTCCGGACATAGGATTGATGCAATCCCGACATAGAAAAAAGCGCCTTTATCGGCGCTTGTAGTGTTTCTGCAATTTAATCGGTCTCAGACCTTGCTGAAATCGTAGGAGAAAGCATACCTTTCGTTCGGATCCTTCGTCATGCAGGCATGACAGATCTCGGCGAGGTAGTCCGGGATGTTCGGGTTTAGTTCCTTGATCGGCTGAGGATCGTCCTCACGGATCATCCTCATCAACTCACTCTCGTCAGTTGAGTTGAACGCGAGACGTCCGGTTAGCATACGATAGAGGATAACTCCGGCGGCCCAGACGTCGCTGGCCGGTTCGGGTTTGCCGTCGAGCTGCTCCGGAGGCATGTAATAAAGCGTGCCTGCGCGGAGTGATTTCGGATCGAGCTTGTTCTGGTAGTTGGCGAACCCGAAATCAGTCAGAGTCAGTTGTCCGGTGAAGTTGTCGATAATAAAGTTCGCAGGTTTGATGTCCCGATGGACGATATTCTTTTCCCTGAAGTACTTAAGGACGTCAAAAATCTGCGATATCATTCGCTCGGTGTTCCTTATCGGCAAGGGCTGGAAGCCTGCGAGGTCGATGATTTCCTCAAGGTCCTTTCCTTCGAGAATCTCCATAACGAAGAAAAAGATGTTGTGAAGGCGGTTGAACTCGATGGAGTAAACCTTGACGACATTCGGGTGGTCGAGCTCCATCAGGAACTCGGCTTCCGCCATCTGTTTCTTGTAGGATTTCTTCTGGTCTGTCGGAATTTTGAGAGCGACCAGCTTGTTTCTCTCACCGCTGATACCTTCAAGATCGTCAGCGGCGTATACTACCGCGTAGGCACCTTTCCCCAGTTGATACTTCACACCAAATTCGTTGAGCTTCTGGTTCAAGTAAGACTTAGGCTGCATTTTACTAAAAAAACTCCTTACACGAGGGTTTCCCGGTTCAACCCCGGCGGAGTAGTATAGCAGGCTTACGCTGATCCGACAACATGAAAAAGTACGAAGTGAGAATAATATATTGGATATACGAGAATTGAAATTTAATCGGGTTAAATCATATTAAATCAACACAAATTTCCAGTTTTTATTGATCGTTATTGGTGGCTTCAACTTCGACAAGTGAATCGTAGTATCCCTGTATCAGCTCGTTCTCCGGATCGAGATCGAGTGCGGCTCGCAGCTCATTCAATGCTGATCCAGTGTCACCCTCGTTGTAGTAAATCTCGGCAAGCCTGCTGTGATACAGGCTCATCTGTCGCTGCAGACGTACAATCGCCTGAAGCTCACGCTCTGAACCGTCCCGGTCACCTGCATCTTGCAACTGTTCGGCCAGCGCATTCCGCTGCGAGAAATCATCCAGGTCGATAGTGATGGCAAGCTCAAGGGCGTAAACGGCATCGTCGACCATTCCCCGCAGGTAATATAATTCCCCAACCGCAGCGTGAAGCCTGCTGTTCCTCGGATCGTATTCCAGTAACGTCAGGATCTCTGTCTCAGCGATTTCAAGGTCTACCAGGTCGGGGATACTCTGCTCGATAATTGTCATCGGGCTTTGTCGATGGGGTCCAAGTGTGTATCCCGGACTGAACTGCATGCACAGGCTGGCATATTCAATTGCCAGTTCAGGCTGAGAGTTCCACTGGAAGTAAGTCGCGATGTTGTAACAGGCTGACGCGTACCGCTCGTAGATCTCCTCCTCGAACGGGGCGAGTCCCGCGCGTTCAATATCGAGCAGCATCCTGAACAGGTAAGGATCGGCAGGAGTGCTTGCCCGTGGATAATCAGCCAGGTTGGTTTCAGTGTCCCATTCAAGCTCGAGAACCGGACCGTCAAGGACCATGTGCCATGGACCCTCGCGAAGGATCGGATCGAGTGCTGGATCCCAGGAGGTCATCCAGACACGGTACGTCGATCTGTTATCTCTCAGTATCGATTCAAGCATTGCCAGGCGTAAATCATCACCCACGTACCGCCCGCAATTTTCTTCATCGTTGGGAAGGTCGAGGTCGGGCTGGTCGCGCCCGATGTCATCCCAGAACCATGTCGTGCAGGCTCCAAGGGCATCGGTACCGATAACAGCAACTTCTTTGTCTAAGTCCTCCGCCCATTTCCAGTACCAGAAGAGGAATATTTCATCCCCCCCGGTGATTAGTACATGACGCTGGGGTGAATCCGGAAGCGTGGCAAGTACGTCGTGCGAGTACACGTAGCCTGCGATGTTGTCGCGCATGTCGCAGTACTTGAAATTGCGGAAGTATCCCGAGTTGGCAGCGGTCAGCAGCAACGCGATGCCGATTGATAAGAAGAAGAAATTCCGTCCGGGTGAAACGGTCTTGAAAAAAGACACGAACACCGGGATTCCCATTGCAATCAGGACTCCGAGAGCGATGTACCACGGGATGAAATAAACCTCGAGGAAGAACATGCTCGGACGGTCGATGCCTGCGAAGTACACGATGAAGGTTGCGGACATCAGGAAAATTGAAATTGCAGTTCCGATAACTGCCACGCGGTGATCGGATTTTCGGAACAGTATTCCGAGGCCGGGTATCGCGAGTATGAGCATCGCAGGTGAATATTGCTGTACGGACCAGTACAGGTATGAGAACAGGATATCCAGGGAAGTAACGAGGTCGCCGGTAATGGCAGCCTTTATTGATCTGTATTCGGAGCGTGTAAGAACGTCAATGAAATTCCCGAAGCTGGACGGGTCTCCCCAGTTAAGCACGGGTTTAAAGGCGGATGCGATCGGCAGGTATAGATACGGCAGCAGGCCAAGGGCGGTAAAAAATATACCTTCGAGGATCGTCCGCGCATGGGGAAGGGGGGGACGTCGGTTTTCCGGTCCCGGTTGGAGCGCGAGGAAGATCATGGTAAACCAGAGAAAGACGAAGAACGCTGATTCGTGGTGGTTGGACAGCATCAGTCCCCATATAAAGCAGCCCCATCGTAAGAACCTGACGCGTCCCATCGATCCAACAGGCTCCTGGTTCTGAATGATTGCGAACAGGACCATCAAGGCCGTAAGAAATGCGTTGAGAGTATAAACCTCCGCTATTCCGGTCTGCGACCAGAGTGTTCGTCCGGTAGCGATTAGCAGGGCACCTGTGAGAGCGATGAAAGGCAGGCGCGACAGCCTCAGTATTATCAGGTAGACGACATAAATCGTGAGTGCGCCCATCACACCGCTGAAGAAATTCGCCTGCCACGCGACCTGCTGGACGAATCCGGTCGACGGTGCAAGCCATCCGAGCGGGAGCCTGAGGAAGATCGAGAGCGGGATTATGAAGGACGGGTACCCCGGCGGATGCGCGATTCCGAACCGGTATGCTGCGACTGTTAATTCACCCATGTCGCCGAAATACACAACCGGGCAGGTTGTAATGTAGTAAAGCACCAGTGACGCAGCGAGTACGATCAGTCCGAATGCACGGTTGAGTATCGGTCTATCAATCGGCTGGGGGACTGTAACCTGATCAGGTTCAGGTTCTGTAGTTTCAGGTTCTCTGGTCTCGTCTTCCATGTCTGAATTTAACGTGAGTAATTCTACCGAGAGCGGGTTGCATACGCAATTAATTGTTATCGATCCGTTATCGTTCGGTAATGGTCTTAAATGAGGGTGAGTAAGCCTCACAGACAATTTTTATGTATACTTGTCCCGATTTGAGTAACAGTGAGAAAAATCAAAATGAAATAACCTCTGAAGGCCATGTGTCCGACAGGTTCCTTCATTACAGGAGTTTTCTGTCCGATCTGAAAACCGATAGAAGCCTCTGGTTCATCATATACTTCGCGATATTGCTTGCGTACCTGCTTCTAAATCAGGGCGGGAGCATTGATCTCACTCGCGCTCCACAATGGGCTTTCAGGGCGTTCGCGTTTGGCGGATTAGTGATTTTCGGGCTTCTCGACGGCAGACGCATCCGGGAGAGCCTGTCGAATGTAAATCTGCTTGCAGTACTCCCGATCTCGATATTCATAATGCTGGTTTCCTCGAATATCGTCTCAATCAGGCCGATTGAGACGGTCGAGGAGACGATGAACATCCTCGCGTATGCGTCGCTGGCGTTTCTCTGCTACACATACATCGATTCATTGAAACGTCTGCGGCAGCTGATCGAGGTATTGCTGGTCGCGGGATTTTTGATCGCGTTTCACGGCCTGTTTATCTTCTACGGGGCACTCTGGAGCCGTGGAGAGACGACTCCGCTTTCAAGTTTCTTCTACTGGCATAATCCGTGTGCCGGATTCCTCCTCCTGATCTGGCCTGTAATGCTCGCACAGTTTTACTCGCTCAGGCGGGGATGGCACACGTTTCTGATCCTCTATATCTTCTACATCACATTCACAGCGTTCGGGCTTACGCTGTCACGCGGTGGATGGCTGTCAGGCATGATCCCGTTTCTCCTGATCCCGTTTTTCCTGTCGCGAAAAAAGGTGATGGTCGGTTGGCGACCGCTCGCACTGATCGGGCTTTATTTCCTGTCCGCTATACCCTTCGTGTTGAGATACCGTGGCAGGTTCTTCCAGCCGATCATCGACAGGTGGAACCAGATGCGTCCCGACGACTACTCCGTAGTAGGACGGTTCGAGTTCTGGGACATCGCGATCAGGGTTTTCAAGGAACATCCATGGCTTGGAATCGGATTCAATACATTCGGTTATTACTACGTCCACTTCCAGACCGATCCGCAGTACTACACCAAGGACCCGCACAGCCTGTATCTGCGGTTCCTCGTGGAGGGCGGTGTCGTTGGCGTTGTTGTCATCGCAGCGATCCTGTGGATCGTTCTAAGACTGGTAATAAAAACACTCAAGGCCGATCGCGGTAAGATGCTTACGGTGTACCGTATAGGGCTCCTTGGCGGGATCGTGGGCGAGCTCGGGCACATGGCATTGGACTTTGACTGGACTTTCCCTGTAATCCCGATGCTTCTCGTGTGCCAGATTGCAATTGTCGCGAGGACTTTCACGTACCCTGAAGCGGAGCAGGAACTTTCTATTGAGAAATGGGAACCGTATTACAAAGATTATGAAGACGTGGCTGATAACGCTTCCACGGATGGGCATAATAAAAAGGGATGGTATCTAAAATCACGGGGGGTATGGCTGACAGTCGCGATCGTGTTGTTCTTCGCGAATACGTCGGGTTACGTTTCGATGAACCTGTACGAAAAGGGCAAGGACCTTGTCGACCAGCAGGCGATGCTTGCATCGGAGCGTGCGGAAGAGCAGATGAGCCAGCTCGAGAGGGAAGCGTTCAGGAGCCAGACACAGGAAGAACCGGATTTCGGTATTTTATACAGTGAAGCTCAAGCCGACATTGTACAGGAGGGGATGAGGCTCTGGCAGGGCAGTCTCCGGTTCAATCCGTGGAACTGGTACCCGCTCAAGGACCTGTTAAGCGCGCATTACTACGGTGCAGCGGACCTGTACCAGTCGGGTGCAGATCTCGATCTTGAGAAAATCGTCGATCCGGGACTCGAGTACGGCTACCGCCTGCTGAGGATTACGCCGCACCGTCCAGCACCGCATTTTTTCGTCGGTCAGATGGAGGTTCTTGCCGGGAGATTAAAGAGCGACGATGATTTAAAGCAGCTGGGTTTTGAGAGGATGCTTCACGCGATAGAACTCGACCCTGTGAACATCCCGAGCTACTACCTGGCAATCGCCCAGTACTATTACTACGACCTTCAGGACACCGAGCAGGCACTTGATAACCTTGGCAGGATGGTGGAGATATTCGTTCCACGTTTCGACAACGGCGACATCGATTTCAACGGGCTCAAGGGCAAATCAGGTGCGCGTCTCGACTGGCAGTTCCTGACGATGACGATGAGGGATTCGTGGAAATTGACAGCGGAGATCCTTATCGGTCTGGACAGGAAAGAGGATGCGCTGTTACCGCTGTACAATGCGTTCAGCACCGTTCCAGGTGCGGGTGAACGGGAGCAGGCGAGACGTGAGATAATGCTGGATCCTGAGACTGAAACCGAGATCATTCTGAGTATCGCCCCGAATTTTAACGAGCTGGTCGAGGGCAGTGATGAATGGTTCGAGGTGAGACCGGCAATACGGGAGGCCTTGCAGAGGGAAAAAGAGGACAGGTTCTACAGGCGACTCCAGATTCCGATACTCCTCCGAATCGCAGAATTGTCAAGGGACCTTGAGGACTGGACAAACATGCACAGGAGAGCTCAGCAACTCGTAGAAATACTTGTCGATCTCGGTATCAGCGGAACTCCTGAGAGCATCGCGGCATGGGACCTTTACTACACCGCGCAGGGACACCTTCGCGAGCTTAATTTACTGGACGATGTAAATTCTCAGGACGACACACCGGACGAGTAACACTTCATGTCATTTGAAACAAAAAAGTTAATTCTTGATGTCCTTGAGAGCAAGGGTGTGGATAACCTTGTCGGTCTTATCTCGACCGGGAGCGGTCAGGAACTTCCAGAGGATCTGTTCACAGTTACCTGCGAGATCCCTTACGTAGACCTTCCGGGGATGGGAGACGCGAACGTGCCGGGTCACCAGGGAATCCTGCGGGTGGTTGATGGTCCTATTGGTGACTGGGCTGTCTGGACCGGGAGACGTCATTTCTACCAGGGCTATACGCATGACGAAATCGGGCTGTACATCGATGTTTCAGCTGCTCTCGGTGCGGATGAGCTCATCTGCCTCAATGCCGCAGGCGGATTGAACCCGGACCTCGTGGTCGGACAGATGGTCTCGATTGAACGTTACAGGTGTTTTACACCACTGCCCGGACTACACCGCGAGATAGACGGTGGTCCGTGGCGCGAGACGGACAGCGGGATTCGCGAGAAGCTGTTAAGGGTCGCCGAGGAGCAGGCGTTAAGCCTAACATCCGGTGCATACGCAGGTGTTCCGGGACCCACGTATGAGACAGCCTCCGAGGTGGACTGGTTGAGAAGCCTGGGATGCGATGTGGTCGGGATGAGCACGGTGGCTGAACTGATCAGGGCTGCAGAGCTGGGAATAAAGGCGTCTGCAGTTAGTGTTGTCGCTAATGTGCATGGGTCGGGGACAAAGTTGACACATGACGAAGTGGTGAAATCGAGCGAAGCGGCTGTCATTAAACTGGCACGGATTATCAGTAAATACATTGCGCAGATATAAGAGTGCGTACGTTCTTATATGTTATAATCCCTTACCGCTACGGCGGTATTTTCTGTTCAGTTAAGGAGTAAAAGTACAAGATGGCTGAGAAACCGACACTCTATGATATCGCGATCATCGGCGGTGGTCCGGGTGGAATGACAGCGGGTATCTACTCGGGCAGGGGACTTCTGAAAACGCTCGTGGTAGACAAGATGGCTTTCGGTGGCGCGGTACTTCTGTCCGCGAAGTTCGATAACTTCCCCGGATTCCCCGGTGGCATCGATGGATGGGAGCTCGCGCAGAAAATGGAGACTCAGCTCAGGGAGCACGATGTCGATATCGAGATCGATGAAATCCATGAACTGAAAATGCTTGATGGTGGACCGCTGTTTGAGCTGGTCGGTGAGGCCAGGACGTACTACGCAAAAGCTGTAATACTGGGAACTGGAAGTATTCCCGAGCCGTTGAAAGTTCCGGGTGCACGCGACAAGCTGGGCAAGGGTGTTTCGACCTGTGCGGTGTGCGACGGTGCGTTCTACAGGGAGAAGCCGGTCGCGGTGGTCGGTGGGGTTAACTCAGCGGTCGAGGAAGGAATCTATCTCACAAAGTTCGCAAGCAAGGTTACGATCATCCACAGGCGTGATGAATTCAGGGCAAGGGAAGTTCTGGCGAAGGAAGCAATTGAGCATCCCAAGATCGACATTCTCTGGGATAGCGTAGTGACCGAGGTCCTCGGCGATGAGAAGGTCGCCGGTCTGAAGATTAAAAATGTGAAGACTGAAGAGATATCCCAGATCGATGTCAACGGCGTATTCGTGTACATAGGTGCTACCGGCAACACGGGTTATGTGAAGGTTCCGGTCGAGATGGACAAAAGGGGTTATATCAAGGCCGGGTGTCTGAACGAGACAAATATCCCGGGATTGTTCGCAATTGGCGATATCCGGTGGGAGCCGTACAAACAGGCGATCATCGCATGTGGCCAGGGAGCGCAGGCGTCGCTCAGCGCAGACAGGTACATCAAGGATATCCCAAAGGATGTAATCGCGAAGTACCAGTGAATCAACCCTTGATCACCGCGAGAGGTTTCATGCGTGCAACCCTGGTACTGATGCCGGTTTCGTGCATGACGTCAACAACAGCATCGACATCTTTATAAGCTTCAGGGGCTTCTTCCACGAGGCCTTTTTTACTTCCTGCACGTACGATTATCCCCCGACGGTCCATCTGTTTGATCAGGTCGCTGATGTCGATCTTACGTTTGGCTTCACGACGTCCCATCGCCCGTCCGGCACCATGACATGCTGAGCCGAACGTCTCTTCCATTGCCTTCGGTTGTGCTCTCAGCACCCACGACGCCGAACCCATATCTCCAGGAATGAGAACGGGCTGTCCGACGTTCATATAACGGTCAGGAAGGTCCTTATGACCGGCAGGGAAGGCCCGAGTGGCGCCTTTTCGATGCACCAGCAGCCTTGTCCGCTTACCATCGACCTCGTGCACTTCCCACTTCGCGATGTTATGAGCCACATCGTAGACTATATGCAGTCCAAGGGCCTCGGCGGACTGACCGAGGACCTTTTCGAAGGAATTTCGCACTAAATGTACAAGTATTGACCGGTTTGCCCATGCAAAGTTGGCAGCACAGGCCATCGCAGAGACATAATCCCGTCCTTCCCTGCTGTCCAGCGGAGCACATGCAAGCTGGCGGTCGGGAAGGCTGATCTCGTATTTCCGTGCTGCATCGCGCATCACCTTGAGCTGATCGTCGCAAGTCTGGTGACCCAGTCCCCTCGACCCGGTGTGGATCATGACTGTCAACATGCCCCTAGACAGTCCGTAGGCGTTCGCAGCTTCCTGATCGAAGATCTCATCCACCCTCTGCAGTTCGAGGAAGTGATTACCAGCACCAAGGCTTCCGCACTGCATCTTCCCGCGCTCCATGGCCCTTTGAGTGACCTGCGAAGGATCGGCGCCGTCCATTGCTCCGCCCTCCTCTAAGTAGGTCAGATCCTCGGGCCACGACAGCCCTTCATCGACAATTGCCTCGGCACCGTCACGCAAAAGACGCTCCATTTTCTTGCCCTTGAATGGAATCCGGCCTCCCTTGCCGACTCCAACCGGGACAGTATTGAAAATCGTATCGACCAGCGGTTCGATGTATTTTTTATTCTCGTCGGCGTCGAGATGCGTGCTCAGCAGACGGACTCCGCAGTTGATGTCGTAGCCGACCCCGCCCGGGCTGACGATGCCTTTTCTTCGTGGATCGAATGCGGCCACCCCGCCAATGACAAACCCGTAACCCCAGTGGATATCGGGCATTGCGAGTGACGCGTTCACAATGCCGGGAAGGGTTGCTACATTCGCGACCTGGCTCAGGGCGTTGTCCTTCGACGCCTGCTTCATGAGTTTTTCGGACACGTACAGTAGACCGGGGACGCGCATACCGGGCAGGTATTCCCGTCCGAGACGGTACAGGTTTTCATCCTCTTTTGTCAGGTGGGGAATACCCAGCTCCCACTTTGTCATGGTGTCCTCATTCTTCCACTTTATTTGGATCAGGTGTCAAAAATTATAGTTGCACTGTAAATGCCGTCATTTATTTTCACTTCCAGCGAGGAGTACGTAGCTGCCTTGATGTGTCCTATCTCGGTACGTTCTTCCTCTCGAACGGGACGGCTCTTCAGTATCGCCTGAAGTACACCGTCGTTGTATACCACATCTTCAAGCCTGAACGGAACCTGCTCCCCGACCTCCATCATGTAGATGCAATCGTTCAGAAAATCGACGAGGGTTTCCTCAATGACTTTCGCGTCAATGTTTATCCTGAACTCCTTGATCTTTTCATCGTCTCTGGAATCGGTTTTCAGGTCGATCGTCCCGAGAAGCCCTTCAAGAGCGGCATTGAAGAGCCCAGTGCGGTCGGAAGCCGTTATGGCAATAGCAAGGTCAGCCGTATGGGCGACAGGTTTCCAACTGTAGTCCGGGGCATTCACGTACATCACATTATACCAGTAAGGAACGGAGAAAATATCAGGAGTTGGTGCGGTCGAGCATGCGATACTGAATCGCCTCAGCAATGTGAGCCGTGATGATGTTGTCGGCACCATCGAGGTCTGCAATGGTCCTGGAGATTTTAAAAACGCGGTTGTAAGCACGTGCGGAAAGTCCAAGTGAATCGACTGCTCGTTTCAACAACGCCTCACCTTCGGCAGGAATGGCGCAGTATTCCCGGACGTTGCGTTCACTCATCTGTGCGTTCGCCCAGATTCCTCTTTCACTGAATCTCGCGGCCTGACGTTCACGCGCGGTATCGACCCTGAGACGAATCGCTTCCGACCTCTCACCCTCGGTTGGAACCCTGAGTTTATCGAACGGCACGCGCGGGACGGTAATGTGCAGGTCGATGCGGTCGAGCAGCGGACCCGAGATGCGCTGACGGTACTGATGAATCTTTGCCTGGGAGCACGTGCACTCCTTGAGCGAATCTCCGTAGTACCCGCATGGGCAGGGATTCATCGCGCAGACCAGCATGAAGTTAGATGGAAAAGTGAGCGTTCCGCTCGCACGCGAGATGGTCACATTTCTATCCTCGAGCGGCTGCCTCATAACCTCCAGAACGTCCCGCTTGAATTCCGGCAGCTCGTCGAGGAAGAGTACGCCAAGGTGAGCGAGGGATACTTCACCGGGCGATGGCGAGGTCCCACCTCCGACAAGTCCGGCAGCGGATATGGTGTGATGTGGCGATCGGAAGGGTCTGGACTTCACGAGGCCGCTCCCGTCCTTGAGCAGACCCATGATCGAATGGATCTTGGTAATTTCGAGAGCCTCTTCGAATGTCAGGACAGGGAGGATGGATCCCAGGCGTTTTGATATCATGGACTTACCGCTGCCGGGAGGACCGATCATGAGAAGGTTGTGATGTCCGGCTGCAGCGATCTCGCAAGCACGTTTTGCAGCTTCCTGACCCCGCACCTCGCTGAAATCTATATCCTGATCGTCGTGAATGATTTTGGGTATAGCTCCATTTTTATACGGCTGGATGCTCTGGTAACCGCCGAGGTGATCGATGATTTCCCGAAGGTGGTTGGCCGGATACACATTGAGTTTAGAGGCGAGGGCAGCTTCGCTACGATTCGCCCAGGGGATGATCAGACCGGAGCGGCCTTCGTTAGCTGCACTGACCGCGATAGGCAGTACACCTGGAACCGGGCGGATAGAGCCGTCGAGGGCAAGCTCACCCACAACGTGCATGTCTACAAGCTCCCCTGCATCGATCTGGCCGGTTGCGGCGAGGATACAGAGCGCGATTGGCAGGTCGTACATGGCCCCCGCCTTGCGGATGTCAGCCGGTGCCAGGTTGACCACGACTTTTTTATACGGGAAGGCAAAGCCGGAATTCTGAATCGCGGCTCTTACCCGTTCGCGTGATTCCTGGATCGCTGCATCGGCAAGTCCGACGAGGTCGAATCGGGGATTTTTACTGCCTGTGATGTCGACTTCCACCTCGACATGACGGGCATCGATTCCCAGGAGCGTGGATGAGTGTACGTTTGCGAGCATGTTAATTCTCCGTGTAAGTTTTGACATGGTCAGGGTCGAGGACGTAGCATTCAGGTGGTGGACGAGCGAACACTTGAGAAAACACTGGTCGATATCCTCACCCGTCTCGGTGTGACAGTCCGCACGGAGCAGATGGACTACGGTTCCGGCGGCTACTGCAGGCTTGACGATGAACCATTGATCGTGCTCCCGCTGGGACTGCATACCGCGAAGCGGATCGAAGTGTTTCTCGGTGCGCTTCGCAGACTCGATACGTCGGGAATCTTCATCCCCCCGGTAATAAGGGATTTATTGGAGGATGGTGATTCCGGTCCTGACATATGATGAACGGCTGGGAAGGTCAAAAGCTGACATAAAAAATAAGAAAAAGGGGATTTTTATTACCCCCTCCCTGACGGTCGGGGCACCGTTTATTAAACAATCGAGATTCGGTATACCATTACCCCCTCCCTGACGGTCGGGGCACAGTTATTGTTAACGGTCGGGGCACAGTGATTGTTAACAATCGGGATTTGGGGTTAGAGTTGATCCACTGGTCCATCTTCGTAGGGGAGACACCATTCGGTGATGTCCGGGAGGTTGGGGAGGTCGATATCGTCGGGAGGTGGAAGGTTGACAGAGTAAAGCCTTAATCCTCCGCCGGGGCCGGACCGGAATTCCTCGGTTAGTATCCCGGCTATCTCGAATTTCAGAAGCGTGTAAGCCATCCTGTAATCGCGACCCCATGAATGGAACATCTCAGCGTTCTCACGGGTGAAGAGGTGACGTCCGGACTGAACGCCGTCATCGATTATCACGAGTTGACCGAGCTGGCCCATGTAAAGGAACTCGTCATCGGTGAGAATGTCACCGATCCCGAATTCCTCCGCGGCCCGACGTGTTGTGACAATGTCGAACCATACTGCATCCCGGTCACCGAGGATCGATGAGAATAACGCGATACCGTAGCCGTGCTTGACGGATATGAGGGTGGTATCGAGTATGAAATGGGTAACACCAAGCTGTCGCCAGTTCGCAAGGATTTCGGACGGTTCTGAATCCCAGGGAACGAGAAGACTTGATTCGTAGCCGGGCTTGGCGATGATCGCGCGACTGTCGAGATAGTAGATTTTCGGATCGATTGAAAGGATGTGTGATGCGTCGGTATCTAAATTTTCATTTGCCCAGGCGAACGTCTCGTAGCCCGGAAAAGCCTGTGAAACTGCGTTGTGACGTGCCTGTTCGGAAATGAATTGCGGCAGCACTTCCAGTGTGCGTTTCGCGACCATTCCGAAAACAACCAGAAACATGAGTCCGAGGACAACCGGCACCATTGGTTTTCCGATTGACGGCCATGTGCGTCGAATTTCAACAAGGCACCATGCGGACGTAAGAGAAAGGCATATCCAGACAGGGAAGATATATCGCGGGAACGCAGGTGCAAGGAAGAAATTAATCGACAACACGAGGAATGCGAGTATCAGGATCATCCGAAGGTGACTAATTTCGCTTCGTTGTCTCTCCGCATGCATTGGCTTGAATGCCCAGATCACTGTTGGCGGCAGAAGTGCGAGCCATGCAGGATGAATCGCGAGGTACCACGGTCGAAGGTCCCAGTAATTCATCGTCAGGTGCCAGAGATAAAGTATGAATCCGATCAGTGAACGCGGGTAGTCGGTCCGGGCGAAATTCTGTGCAGAGAATGCGCCTTCCTGACCTCCCGACACGGCAAAAATGTTTGTAAGGAACGGATATAGGGGATCGCCGGTGGCCGTATCTGAACGGATGTACCAGGGCAGGGGAACAAGGAGTGCATACAAGGCAACGACAGCACCGGCACCGATAATTCGTCCGGTCCCATTTTTCGTACCGATCATTTTCCAGATCAGGATCGGGATGATTGCGGGCAGGAACAGGAGTCCGAGGTGTTTTGTCGCACATGCACATCCAATGAGAAGACCGATCAATATGATTCGCCGCCATGACAAGGAATCACGTGCGTCGAGAAGCACCGCCAGGGCGAGTGTGCAGTAAGTGAAAAACGGGAGATCGATTACACCCGCTGAGGGTGTCTGAAAGGTCAGCGGTGCTCCAAGGAACAGAACGAGAGCCCATAATCCGATTCGTTTATTTCCAAGGTTGCCACCAATCGACAGGAATGCCCCGGCAAGAGGGAACAGGTAGATCCAAGTCATCGAACCCGCAAGGAACTCACCGCCGATTCCGAGCCCGAGAGTGAAAAGCATCTCACCGAGTGACGGGTAGAAGCTGAATGGTATTTCCGGGACGTCGATCAGTCCCCCGGCGAAAAGGAGGGCCTTCGGGAATGCGTAATGGTGCACGGCTGCGTCCCATGCAACAGCTGCATTTCCTCCGATTGTAAGGTAGAGCAACCCGAGTATTCCGACCACGAGGAAAAGAAAGCGGTCTCCGGTGGTGTTGTACGTAATCAACCAGTCACTGATCCCCGAACGTGTGTTAACAGCGGATTTTATCAATCCGGGGATCACCGGCAATGCAGGAATGATAACGATCGCCCATAAAGCGTAAATCGAATAGCCGTGGAAACTCCCGAGCAACATCAGGATATAACTCAGTAGTGCGTAACCAATGCCGATTGAAACGGCGTTCCTGAGATCGGGATTCGTGGACTGGAGAGCCCGCCCGGTAATTAACCGGCCGTAGTGATACCAGGTGGCGGCAATTAGTATTAGTACCAGCAGTTCCAGTGTTCTGCCCTCAATGCCCGGAAATATAGTTTGACGTAAAATTGATAAAAAACAGCACGAAAATCAGTGCTGTCCATGCAGCTATTATTACACCCCAGATCCAGTGGGGGGTTCGGGAATTTCGATCCTGTCCGGATTTACCAGGCATTTGAGTGTGATAATACCAGACTGCACAGACTGGTGTAAGTCGGTACGGTTAATTACTGGTGCGACGGGGCGATGCCTTCGTACGTCATCATCTCAAGGCGTGCCCTGCTCTCAGTCAGAACGCGGCCGAGGCCGGGCACGTACCATGAAGTTCCACTGTTCGTGAAAGACTCCTCGTCGTTGTATTTTTCAGTTGTGTAGTCAACCCTGTAAGCGTCAAATTCACCCGCTGTGACGGAAATTCTGTCCTGCCCCGTGCAGCGCAGACGTTCAACCAGTGAGTACCGCACCACTTCGTCACCGAGGTCAGCATCGAAGTTACCGTGACGTTCCCAGGTCGTGCCGGGTGACATACCGGGCGGCAGGTAAAGCGTGTTTTCATCGTATTCCGTGGACCACACAGTGCCCTCCACCAGCTCAGATGCACCTGTGATGTAGATCGTCTCACCATTGCAGATAAGGTCAAGTGTGACCGCATGGCTGATGTTGCCCTCAATACCGCTTGAGCGTTCCATGATGTAGGTGACCGCTGAATTGCCCATGCTGTCCGTTGAAATGTTTGTAACGTAATGGTCCCACCTCGCAGGGGCGGTATCGTCACCGGATTCCTCGAAAACAAGCCTTGTGTCAAGGCTCAGGTCCATGAACGTGTCAGAACAGCCCTTTGTACCTGCATCTGGCTCCGGAGCTCCGGCAACTACGAGGATGTCATACAGGACGTGGTCAAGGGTAATGAGCAGGTGATTTTCTCCATACTGAAAACTGTGAATAAACTGGGCCTGGTCGGACTGCCATTCGCCAAGCGGGACAGAATCAGACCCATCGCGTGCAACCATAAGGCTGCCGATGATCATGTCGTTTGTGAAGATGCTGATCATAGTGACCTGGTCCTCGGGAACCGATACGGTCCGGTCTGCACCAACCTCTATATCATTGACGTACAAGTTGAACGGAAGTACATCAGGGATCTCAACCGTCCCATTGGGAGGTTCAGATTCCTGTGTGCCTTCTGTGGATGTCGGATCGGTTTGCTCCCCAGGTGGTTCTCCCTGTGGCGTGCACGATGAACCGATCAGGAGTGAAAATAACAGTGCAGTGAAAAGCAGGACCTTGTACATGAAACACCTTCCGATCTTTATACAGGGAATATATACGACAGGTTCGGTCGCGACAACCGGCAAGGAAAAAAAAAGGGCAGGTTTGAGCCTGCCCGTTATTTCGTTAACTTTACGGTTAATCCTTTTAGTCGGGTACACCGTCACCGTTCGCGTCTGCAGGGACGTCCTCAAGCGATGGCGGTGGGGGGACGACATTTTGACATATTTCCCTTGCAGCAGCCATCGATACATCGAAATCAAATCCCCTGGCCCAGTCACCAGTGTGGCATTCAATGCAGATTGCGACCGAGATTTCTGTATCCATTACATCCGGTGCGGTCGTGTTTGACATCATATCGGACGACAGATTTGCCAGGTAATTCTGACTCGTTATATGACGTGCACCACTCTGGTGACATCCCTCGCATCCGATGTTCCTGTGAGTTTCAGGAATCAGCTCGTAAGGCAGAAGATATTGTTCTTCATCGACAAATCCCGCGGCATGACACCGTGTACACGATTTCTCAGCCAGTGTGGGCTGGTTCATTATTGTCTCGTACGCGTGGAAATGGCCATGATTGGACCATGCTGCCTCGTAGCCGGGATGGCATTCCTCGCAGGACTGGCTGCCGGCGAAATTCCGACCCACACGTGCCATCACCTCAACTACATGGACATTAGTATCGTATCCATTGATTACCTCACCGAGCCTGGGGTCATTCTCCCACGTATCATCGACCCTGATCTCGGTACTGTAATAGTCGTATATCTGTCCGCTCTCATCGAAGTAGAGATCAAGCCTAAGAATCAGCCTTGCACGCCCCGCACCCTTCTTGGAGACCAGGGGCAGCGGGATGGGCTCGTAATCGGGACCTTCATCAACTACTTCTTCCCCGTTAACGGATTCCTCTTCTTCAAGCGGAGGCATCTCGTACGGGCGTTCCGCCGGAGGACGGTAGAGGGGATTCAATTCGTTCATCGATGCATTTGGAGACTGCGGTAATTGCGTGCGACCGCCTATCACGAGGTCAACATCGGCAAACACAGCCTCGGTATCGACATTATCAAACGTGTCCTGATCGCATACAAGGATCACGAGATCAACCTGTTCCACAGTCCGAAGCACATTCACCGTCCGGTTGATTGCGTCTACATACGGCTCAAATGAGAACTTATCCGATCTGGGATTCAAGCGTCCAGCGTCCTGCATCATCATGCCGATGAACCCGATCTTAAATCCCCTGTAACCTTCCATCTCGATGATCCGGTACGGCTCAAAGAGCGGTTCGGGCATGTCCTCAATCGGGATGGCAGGAGTTGTGGTCCCGGCAGGATCTGTAGTGGAAGCTGGATTACCAGCATCACCGGTTGTAGTTTCAGAAGGGTCGACATCGCGGTTGACGCTGCCATCAGGATTGTTGATCGCGTCATTCAGCGACGGTTGCATGCTTGCAGGCGGGATGATCGGCAGGTCCGGGAATACATCCGCCGCATAGACATTCGCCGATGTCCAGGGTATGCCGTGCTCATTCCCGATCTGGTGGAGCTGTTCAGCGTTGAAGTTAAGATCACTGTAGCCGACGTTCACGACATCATAGTCCAGTACGTCGTAAGCCTGGAAAATATAATTGTCTTTTTTCTGCGAGATCTCGCTCTGCGAACCCTGTGCGACATCACCGGTGTCGATGAACAATACAGGCCAGTCGACGAGCGCCTCCATCGATGCGAAGATGGATCCACGCCTGGGCAGTCCGCCCCATCTCCCGTTGTGGCATCCACAGGGTGTGAAATTGGACGACGTGTTCGACGAGATCATCAGTGTGATCGCGGGCGGCGGAATTTTAACTTCTGTCGGATTCCCGTATGTTAAGCATCCGGCACCCAGTATCAGTGTGCCGGATATGGTCAGCATGAGAAACTTATAGAACAGTTTCATCGTGCGTGTCACCTCTTTATCATTGATTCCCCGCCAATTGGCTTACTATCAATATGTTTCCATGATTTTAAGCCGAACTTTGACACAAATCCAGTCCGCAGGAGAATTTCCCGCGTGAAAAGGATTGCTATAAAAGTATATATCATAAAGGATTTCGCAGCCAGTTATCAGACCAATGCGAATGAAAATAGGTTCGGGTCAGTCCTTCGATTTAGCGAGCCTGGCCTTGACGTAATTGACCATCCCGCCGGAATCGACTATCTCCTGGACGTATGCAGGGAGGGATTCACAGCGATACGCTCGACCTGTGGTAAGGGATTGGATCAGGCTTGCCGATGGATCAATCACCAGCTCTTCGCCGGTCTCGATCGATTCACAGGCTGCCCGGCAGATAGATATATACAAGCCGATATTCACAGCATTTCGATAAAAAAGCCTTCCGAATGAATGAGCAATTACTGCACCTACGCCTGCTGCTTTGAGTGCGAGGGGTGCCGCTTCACGGCTGGACCCGCACCCGAAATTCCGTCCCGCAACGATAATATCGCCCGGTGCGACACGCTGTGCAAAGTCAGGATCTGCGCCCTCCATTGCATGATCGGCAAGTGTGTCCGGGTCGAAAGTGTTGCAGTACCGGGCAGGTATAATCTGGTCGGTATCGATGTTGCTGCCGAAGCTCCAGGCAAGTCCTCTCAGTTTCTCCATCCTTCATCCCTCCTCAAATCTGAACGACCTGTCAAAGGTTTCCACTTCATGACGTAATACGTGCTCAATTTTCTCGATTACCTTATCCATGAACAGCTTAGCCCTGTCCTCATCGAAATCAGGACTCGCGTCGCCTCCCTCGTACACCAGAATCGCTGCCGAGTATGGTGCCGAAATGATGCCCGGAGTGAACGAGATCATGTCTTCGGGCTTGAAGGACGACTTATCGATCAGCTCCGGACGGAATGCTGAAATGGCAGCGGTCTCGTCAAGGGCAGCGTGTCCCCCCGGACGTCCGTAGACTTCCTTCAGAGCATCGACACTGAGCATCCACCAGTCGACGATTATTATGTGACGTTTCCCGCGGTTCTCACGGATCAGTTCCTTTGCAGCCCTGCCAAGGGATTCTGTGTTGCCACCGTGACCGTTGACCACGACGACCCGCTTGAAACCCATCTCCAGAAAATCAGACAGGATGATACCTGCAAGTTCCTCGTACTGCGGTTTGGGAATCCTGATGCCGCCCGGGTACGAAATGAGTCCGGTAGTGACTCCATAATTCAGGGCAGGGGCGACCGGCCAGTTGAGACTGTCGCCAAGCCTCCAGGAGATCTCCTCAGCGCAGTAGTTGTCGGTTCCGACCGGAGCGTGCCGGCCGTGCGCTTCAAGGGTCCCGACCGGCCAGATTACGGTGTCGATACCGTCGTCAAGCAGTCTCTGGATCTTCGGGTATGCAAGCTCATCGAGTTTAACGAGGGCCATAAATCTGAATCCTTTCGAAACTTCGTATTATTCGCTCTCAGCGCGTTCCTTGATTGCTTTAAGCATTCCGTCGATGTTGTTCTGCATGATATTGTCAAGGAGTTTCACAATCAATGGACCAACCAGCGGCAGGCCGAGATCGAAGTCAATTGTCAAGCGTATTTTTGTGTCCGAGTCGGACGGGGTAAACGTCCAGTCTCCCTTGTAATGCTTGTAGTCACCCTCAACGAGCTCGAAGGTCGACGTAAGGGAATCCAGGTTCCACCACGCATCCTCGGTCCATTTCACGATCTTATCGATTGAACCCACCCTGGCATGACCGACCCACGCAACACGGGCATAACCGTCGTCGCGACGTTCTATAACATCGGCAGACTCCACATCGGGCATGAAATCAGGATATTTCTCTACTTCACTGGCAATTTTAAAAACGATAACGGGATCCCTGGAAACAATGATCTCGCTTGTAACGACGCCCATATGAGCCTCCGTGACGGATACTAACAGCCCGCTGATTATGCGACTACAGGCTGTAAAAATCAAATATACGAAAAGTGTTGCGATTTGTATAACTGTATTGATCAATAATTTTACAATTCTGCACTCCTGTAACATTGAAAAGAACAGGGCTGGGGGGTAAGATATGTAGATTCCGGTCGAAAATGGTAGATATCGGGGCCGGGCGGTGTCTGGTGTGCAGATTTAATGCTGTTAAGTTGGACAGGCTTAGACAGTTGACATTGTTAAATCGGGAAATTTAATGTTTTCATGGTTTGTAAAGAAATTTGGCTACGATCTGGGTATTGACCTCGGAACCGCGAACACCCTTGTGTATTTACGTGGTGTTGGTGTCGTTATCCGCGAGCCCTCGGTTGTCGCGATCAACAAGGACACCGAGAGAGTTGTTGCGGTAGGTGACGAGGCCAAGAAAATGATCGGCCGCACCCCTGCCAACATTGTCGCCATACGTCCCCTGAAAGCCGGCGTTATTGCTGACTTCGAAACCACGCAGCGGATGCTCGAATATTTCATGCGCAAGGCAAGGCTCGGGGGACGGTTCATTCCTCCGAGGCTCGTGATTGGCATTCCATCTGGCATCACCGAAGTGGAACGCCGCGCGGTCTATGATTCAGCGAAGAGTGCCGGGGCAAGG
Source organism: Planctomycetota bacterium (assembly GCA_030614715.1). Taxonomy (GTDB): domain Bacteria; phylum JAJVIF01; class JAJVIF01; order JAPKYR01; family JAPKYR01; genus JAUWTM01. The sequence continues at coordinate 10,788 of JAUWTM010000005.1, read as the reverse complement.
GAGGTCTACCAGATCGAGGAACCGATGGCAGCAGCTATCGGGGCAGGCCTCCCGGTCGATGAGGCAGTTGGGAGCATTATCGTCGACGTCGGTGGCGGTACAACAGAGGTCGCAGTTATCTCGCTTGGCGGAATCGTTACCTCCGTATCGATGCGAGTCGCCGGTGATGAGTTCGACGAATCAATAATCAACTTCGCGAAAATCAAGTATAACCTTCTCATTGGTGAGCGAACCGCGGAGCGGATAAAAATTGAGGTCGGCAGCGCATTTCCCTTGAATGAGGAGTTAAGCACCCTCATGCAGGGTCGTGACCTTGTAACCGGCCTTCCGAAAACGGTCCGTGTTACATCTCCGGAGGTCCGTGAGGCCTTAGCTGGTAGGGTTAATTCGATTGTCAAGGCTGTTAAAGATGCGCTCGAGCAGACCAGTCCGGAATTGAGTGCGGACGTGTTCGAGCGTGGAATCATGCTGGCTGGTGGCGGCGTCCTTCTCAAGAACCTCGACAAACGAATCGCGCAGGCAACCGGCATACCTACCTTCATTGCAGATAACCCACTCGACGCAGTGGTCTTAGGAACTGAAAGAGTGCTTGAAGATATTGAGAACTTACGTCACATTCTAGTCACTCCAATCAGGCGGAGGTAAGACGTGAGCATCCCGCGCCTACTTGGAATAATCGTATTGGTCCTTTTCATCGTGTTTGTAGCGACCTTTTTCAGCGTACTCGTACGGCTTGCCAGGGTCGGCGTGGCAGCGGAACGTCAGGCTGAGCTCAGTTCCGAAGCTGCATCCGATGAGGAATATACACAGCTTGTCGAGACTCAGTTCGAACTGATGGAACAGGACGCGGTGACCGGTAACCTTCGGTTTCACGTTTCAGCCCGTATCGACACCAGGCATGAACCGTTTGCATCGGTTGAGCCCGGTCAGCAAATTCTTCTCCGCATCGAAAATTCTTTTCCTGAGCTTGAAACCAACATTGACCTGATCCACGTATTTTATGAGCCGCCGTCCGGTGACAACTTTGTCACAATCGAGTTCGGGGAATTCAAGCTGGATGTGATGGATCGCAGGGACTTTTACCCGTTTGACGGATACGAGCTGGCACTTAAATTCGCTATCTACACACCATCCAATTCCTTCCGCGAGTACGGAGCCTGGTATCAGCCGGAGGAGATCATGGTTGTCAGCCGGACCAACATGATTTTCCTGAATCCAAGGTATGAGCGCTTAGCACAGGGTACGAGCCAGGTACGAATGAGGATCGCAAGGCTCCGGATGCTTCAGTACCTGACCGCGACGCTGGTGCTTATCGAGTTGTTATTTATTATCTACCTGCTGACAATAGTGAACCTCCAGGACCTGATGGCGAAGGGTCTCGGGTACCTCGTCGGCCTCTATATCATCAGGAATATACTTGTCACGAACGCTCCACAGTTCCCGACTTTCATCGACTACGGAACACTCTTCCTGATCTGCATTGTGTTTTTCCTGATGCTGTTTAAATTCCTTCCGAGCGAAGAGGAACGTGCACTTGTGACCCTGCCTGCAGCATGGAGGGAAGCTATGATTGGCCGCGAAAAGCCAGCCGGTGAGCTCACAGAGCAGGGCAGCGCGATGGAGGAAGACGAAGTCGAGGAAGGGGAGTAGGCGGAGTTACCGATCATTCCAGGCAGAGTGACCAATGTACCAGCGTAGAAGAATCCATCCATTAGTAAAAGTGATTGGTGTCGTCGCAGCGATCGTGCTGGTAATTTTTATTCTCGGGCGCCTGGATTTTCCGGGCTGGATACTCAGGGGGCTCTCAGGGCTGGTTCCAACGGGGCCTCCGGCCGCGTACACCGCGGAGGAAGTTGAGGAAGTTCGGAACCAGATCGCGCGGTTTGAGGCCGAGAACGCAGTACTGAACGAGAGAATAGAAAATCTGCAGCAGGAATTGGGCATTGAAAATATAGAAGCGAGAGTTGTGGAAGAATTGTTAACGGCACAGGTGATCTACAGGGACCACACCAGGATTTTCGAGATGGCGATTCTGAACCGTGGGACCTGGGACGGTGTTGAGGTCGGGATGCCGGTTATAGATGATAGAGGCGTGGTCGGAAGGGTCGTGTCGGCAAGCTCTGCTATCTGCAGGATCGAGCTTGTATCCAGTCCCGACTGCTCCTTCGGTGTGATTGACCAGAGATCGCGGGAACTTGGGATCGTGCGTGGAAGCCATCCGGTCAAGTGGGAAAGGGAGGAGGGTACCGGTTGGGATTTTGATTCTCTGCCTCCAAATGTGCTGGAACTTGAGTACCTGAGCCCGTCCGCTGACATCAGCGTGCACGACACACTCGTAACAAGCGGGCTTAGCGGCATTACACCGTCGGGATTACGGGTTGGTGAAGTAGTCGAAATTATCAGCCGTGCCGAGCAGGACCAATACGACATCAGGATAGAGCCTTTTGCCGACCTCGAACACCTAGAGACGGTAGCGATCGTGCTCTACACGACGCAGGTGGATCTTGAGGAAATGATCGGTGACGATCTGACCGTGGGACCTCCTGCACCTGAGTAGGAACCACGTTGTTCTGTGGTAAAATGTAATCTGTTATCCAGGAGTATGCCACGATCCGCGGAGAGCGGGTTTTGTTGTTATGTTACCAGTTGTTTTTACAGAATGGATCAGGGATGCATTGCACGGAATCAGAGCGATTCTTCCAGCTCTCCTGTTATTTCCAATCGCACCGCTGCTCGGGTGGGGACCGACGACCCATATCTACCTCCACAAACGCGCACTCGACAAAATCAAACCGGAAGACACCGAGGATGACCGGATCAGGGCAGTCCTTGAGGATGATAAATTAAGGACAATTTTCATAAACGCCGGGAACTCTGTCGATCTGATCAAAGCCAACAACCTGAGGAACAAGGAAAGGTATTTCGAGTACGCACACAACACCGTTCCGAACTATTTCACCGGTGCTCCTGTTATGGGATGCAATCTACTCAGGGAGATCGAGAAGACCGGTGATGATCCTGCCAGGCGTGCGTGGGCACTTGGATGGCTGGCGCACCAGGTCTGCGATGGCTTCGCGCACAAGATTCCGCACGCCGGCTGCGAGGGATGGGTAAATTCCAGGCGGGTACTCGGTGGTTATTACCGTCCCGAGGATGAGCACGAGTCTGTTTCTGTCGCGCATGCGCGCATACAGCTTTACATAGCCGACCACTGGCTTGTCGAGATGCTTGTCGACTGCCTTTGTTATGCCCGTGAGCAGGATTTCATTAACGATTTCGAAATTGACCTGTCGGTCCCTACAAATGGTGAGGTCCTTAAGGCCAGTACGTCCATTCTCAGGGATTTCGAGCGTAAACTGGGTCCGGGATACGTATATTTTGAGCCGCTATCGGATGAAAAACTGAGATCGATCGCTGATTTTTACCACCTTCTGATACTTGGGACCATTCATGTCTACCGTGCGATCCTGAAAGCGTACTCTGCAGACGAGTTCGAGAGCTATATCAAGGCCAGTCCGAGGATGTCGCGTACCGATGAGCTTCTGGAGAACAGCACTGACGCTATCGTGCACATGCTCAAGCATCCTGACCGTCCCTGGGAACCCAGGCAGTGGCTTGCGGGCGGGTCCAATGATTTCAAGCACTCTGTTTACGAGTACGAGAGGATATGGCGTCCGGGAAGATACAAGTTCGGCAGGAAGTCAGGCCTTGTCGGAGCCATCTACTACAGCCGCTTCGTAGAGCGAATGATTACACTTGCCAGGGATTACGCAACGCGAAAAGATATCTGGCCGTCCATACGTCTGGCAATGGGAACTCTTTACAGTACCGGCAGGAGTCAGTGGCCGATATCGAACGCCTTCATCAGGATTTTAATCAGGGAAAAACCATCCAGCGTGCAGGCTACAATGAAACTGGTCGCAGCTCGTTGCGGCCTGAAGTCTTACGACGAAATTATCTCCGATTGAGTGGTTAGAGAATTTAAGTATGATCCTGCTGCGATTCGTCGGAACGTCCACCGATTACGAGTCCGCTTTCCGAATTCACTGCATGCTCTGGTGTATAAATTTCAGCATGACCCCGCACGCGAATATTTTCACCGTTCTCCGGTGCGGGAATGATTAATACCTCTCCCTTGTCCAGACGTTCGGGAGCTGGTGTGGGGCACTGTTCCCCTGTTGTGAACAGGACCGATGCTCCATCTTCGAGCGCTTTGATAATCAGAACGGAACCCATAGTGTAACGACCTTTATAATAAGTTGTATGAAACGTAACATAATCATTTTTCCGCTGTCAAACGTAAATTTCACCGAGATTGATCGGGACGCAGTGCTGAATCATATGATAAAGCGGAAATCGAGTATAATGTGTACTGGATGTTAATACGAGGCTGAACTGCTTAATGCTCCTGCAATTTGAACAATCCGGCACGATGCTCGCACTCACGTTCTTCGAGTTCGTGATGGTATGTGTCGGACTTTTCTATACCATCCTCGAATCAAACCGTCAAAAGAAGGGCGAATATTCAACGCTCACATGGGGACTCGCAGCGTATTTCCTGTCGCTGATCCTCGAAATCCTCCAGGATCCTGTGATCACACAAGGTCCGATCCTGATCGCCCCATTCTGGAAAGTCCTCTCAGCAGCGCTGGCAGTCGGGGGCGTCCTGATACTGACGCACAGTCTCGTGTCGCACCGATTGCTGGAACAGAAACAATACGGGCAGGTCATGCGGGTCATGACCGGTGTCCTGATCGTCAGTTTCGTGATCCTCGGGCTCTTATCCTTACTGATAGGATCACCTGCCGCAGAAGGAGAAAGGCTGAGCATAGTTTCAGCGAACCGTCCGATCATACTCGTCTGGGCTGAGTGGCTTTATGCCGTCCAGAGCACGTTCCTGCTTGTCTACGCTCTTGTCACACTCATTACGCAATCGAAGGAGCACTCACTTTACTCACAGGGGTTCTTCCTGTTTCTGGCTTTCGGACGGTTATCCCACATGGGCTATCTTGTCAGTGACCTTTCACAGAATCTGCAGTCCACGCTGCCGCATCTGCTAGAGGGACTGGTCGATCCGCTCGGATTCCTGTTCCTTGTCATGGCGATCAACCAGATAATCGCCGAGGATCTGCAGACTCTCAACCTGCAGCTTCTCAGGAGAACGAGCCTGCTGGAGGAAGCGACACGGTCCCTCACAAAACTGAACCTGCTTTCCACGAACCTTCTAAAAACGACAAACATTCCCGACATCACTGAAGCCATTATGACCGGCATGGCCGATGAGTTCGGGCTGACCCATACGTTCCTGCTCCGTTTGAACCGTGAGACTCAGATGCTGGAGGGTTACCGTCTCGATTCAAACAACCGTTCGTATCACTTCATGGACATCGACATGCGTCACGAGCACTTCCTGAAGGACGCGATGCTCAAGGGCAAGAGCCTGTTCTTCGGGGATGGATCACACATGCCGGATCGGGAATTCTTCAGAAACTACAACCTGTCGAAGAATCTTGTTACCGTCCCGCTACTGACCAAGAAGGAAACGACGTGTTACGAGATGTACGACTGCGACAAGGTCAGCTGCCCCGTGCAGGCATTCGGATGGAATGCATGCTGGATGTGCAAGGATGAATGTCCGTTCTATACGAAGGAACAGGCCGAGGACCTGAGCGAGTGCGTGGAATGTAAAGCGTTCAACACGGTCGGTCTTCTCGTTGTAGACAACCGCAACCCGAAACATCGCGTGGACGAGAAAAACCTTGCGTTCCTCGAGACGTTTGCCAACCAGGCGGGGATGTCGCTTCACAACGCGATGCTCGTGGAGGACCTGTCGAGGGAGGTAACCTTCCGTGAGAGAACGTTCAAGAGCATGCCGAACGGCGTGATGGTCCTCGATGAACGCGGACTGATTCAGTCAATGAACCCGTCGCTGCAGGAAATTCTCGGTCTCGCCGACAGGGACCTTAACGGAATACCGTTCGAGGCGGTACAGCTTGTCAACGACGAGGATAAGTTCCATGCGATTGTAAACCTGGTGCTCGAGGACGGTAAAAATTACGAGGGGAAGGGTGAGAGCTGGACCCTGACGCTTCCGGGATCGACCCTGAAACTGAATATTAAGGTCAACCCGCTTCCGGGTACGGTCAGCAACCGTCACGGTGCGGTAATCCTTTTCGAGGACATCACCGACGTAACAGCACTCCAGGAGCAGCTTTTCCGGAGTGAGAAACTTGCCACTCTTGGCCAGATGGCGGCGGGTATCGCACACGAGGTGAACAACCCGCTTGCCGGCGTGTCGGGATTCCTGCAGGTGATGGCAGCGAGGCTACCGGAGGATTCGGCCGAGCGGTCCGCGATGCAGGCTGCGCTTAACAACATCAACCGTGCGAGCGGAACGATCAAGGACCTGTTGAAATTTGCCCGTCTGGGACCCGCCCAGAAGCGTCCGACAAAACTGAACGAGGTAATCGAGGAGAGCCTTGTGTTCGTGCAGTTCCAGAAGGAGCACAAGGGAGTTGAGATCGTAAGGCTCTTCGGCGAGAAACTCCCTGAAGTGATAATCGATCCCGACCAGATGCGCCAGGTGTTTACAAATATAGTTTTGAATGCGCTTCAGGCGATGGGGAACGAGGGCAGGCTCGAAGTGAGCACGGTAATGGAGAACGGTGTCGTCAGAACGTACATTGAGGATAACGGCGGCGGTTTCTCGCAGGACAAGTTCGAATTGATTTTCGAGCCCTGGTACACGACGAAACAGGCGAAGGGCACAGGTCTTGGCCTGACGAACAGCGACCGGATCGTGACCGAACATGGCGGAACATTGGCATTCTCATCGGTAGAGGGAGAGGGAACAACGTTTATTGTCGATCTTCCAGTGGAGGAAGAACCAGCCATTAACTGAATCCCGTTTTGTTCAATTTAATGCACCAGTTCTTCGGCAAGATGAAAAATTGTCGGATCGATTAATTTTTTCTCCGCAAGTACTTCTTTGAGCGGAGTCGTGACGATGTCGCCCTTGACCTCGCCGATCATGATGCCGGAGTTACCACCCGCTATCTCATCAACCGCGCGTGCTCCTAAACGGCTTGCGAGGATGATGTCGTTCGCGGTCGGGCTGCCTCCGCGCTGCACGTAGCCAAGTACAACCGTGTTAGCGACGAACCCGACAAGGTCCTTCATCATGTGCGCCAACTCGCTGGCACTCATGACACCTTCGGCAACAACGACAAGAGAGTGTTTTTTCCCGCGCGCGATCCCCGATTCGAGCGTATGGCAAAGGTCCTCGAGGTCGAACGGAATTTCCGGCACGAGGATGGCCTCCGCACCTCCTGCGAGCCCCGATCTCATCGCAATCCATCCGGAGTGACGTCCCATGACCTCGATTATGATGGTACGTCCGTGGCTGGATGCCGTGTCGCGGAGTTTCTTGATGCAGTCGAGCACCGTGTCGACCGCGGTGTCGTAGCCGATCGTGTAATCGGTCCCGGTGATGTCGTTATCGATCGTTCCGGGAAGCCCGATTACCGGCACTCCGTGATCCGAGAGGTCCGACGCTCCACGGAAGCTTCCGTCCCCGCCAATTATGATCAGACCGTCCATGTCGAGCAGGTTCATGTGACGGGCGGCTTTTTTGATAATTTCCGGGTCCTGGAAAGCCGGGTAACGCGTAGTGCCGATGATTGTCCCGCCGCGAGTGAGAATGTCGCCGACAGAGCGGTTGTACATCTCGGCAGAATCGTTTTCTACCAGTCCCTTGTAGCCATTATAAAAAGCGAAAACGCGATGGCCTCGATGAATGCTCATCCGGACCACGGCCCTGAGCGACGCGTTCATTCCCGGTGCGTCTCCGCCTGATGTAAGAACGCCTATTCTTTTCATATTATCCCAGCCCTTCTGCAGGCTTCGATCAACATCACACTATAATGTCCATCCGACATTGATTTTTGGTGATTTTAACAGATTTAATGTCGGCCCGGATGAAAAACCAACCTATTATCGTGGTATTCTAGCCAGACTGCTTACAAATCCCGGCACATGCAGGCTGCATTTTATGAGTTTCAAACGGATAATGCTTAAAATTTCAGGCGAAGCCCTTGGCGGGGATGACGGTACCGGGATTGACCCTGAGACACTGGAGAGCTTATGCAGGGAAATCGAGGCGATGGCTGAAGCCGGGCTGGAAATAGCTATCGTAATGGGTGCCGGGAACTTTTTCCGTGGAGTGAAGGGTGTCGCAGGGGGCATGGACAGGGTAACGGCCGACCAGATGGGCATGATCGCAACCCTGATGAACGCACTCGCTCTCCAGGATGGGCTGAAAAGGGTCGGCAGGACCGCGGTGGTGATGTCAGCGATTGAAACCGGTACAGTCGCGAAGCCGTACAGTGCCATGCTGGGCAGGAAGCTGCTTTCGAAGGGCAAAGTAGTGTTATGTGCTGCCGGGACAGGGAATCCTTACTTCACAACCGACACCGCTGCAGCGTTGAGGGCATTGGAACTGAAATGTGACATAATGTTCAAAACCACGATGGTCGACGGTGTGTACGACAAGGATCCATTGAAATTTCCCGATGCAGTCAGGTTCGATAAGATCACGTACGACGAGGTGCTGGAGCGGCAACTGAAGGTCATGGACCTTACTGCAATCACGCTTGCACGGGGATCGAACCTGCCGGTGCTTGTGTTAAAATTGGATGGAAAGGGCTCAATAATCAAGGCTGCCCTGGGAGAAACATCACTCGGTACTTTAATTACATCGGGCTAAGAATATTACCCGACCTTGATGTATCAGGGGGTTATACAGTAAAATCAGACTTGGCTTCACAGACGGGAAGCCGGTGATCTCATTATATTTTTGTTTCCCTGTGAAACTTGCCGGGGTAGTTGAGTATGGACGAATCTTATTTTCAGGAAATCGACGATCGTATGCGGAACGCCATCAAGGCTGCCGCTCACGAGCTGGCGATGGTTCGATCGGGCAGGGCGAATCCAGCACTCCTGGATCGCATCATGGTCGAGGCATACGGTTCGCAGATGCCGCTTAACCAGGTGGCGACAACCAACGCGAGCGACGCTACCACAATTCTGATCAGGCCGTTTGACAAGAACAACGCAGGCGCAATAGAAAAAGCAATTCTCAAATCGGACCTGGGGCTGACACCCCAGAACGACGGCACAGTACTCCGTCTGAACATTCCATCGTTGACGCAGGAGCGCAGGCAGGAACTGGTCAAGATGATAAAGCAGATGGTGGAGGACACCAAGGTCCAGCTTCGGAACATTCGACGCGACTGCATCGAAAAAATTCGCAAGATGGAGAAATCCGGAGATGTCAGCGAGGACAACGCGCGCGACGCGCAGGACAGGGTCCAGAAAATGACTGATACCGGGACAGAGGAACTCGATACTCTCTTTAAGAAGAAGGAAGAGGAGATTATCACGATCTAACGGAAGGGAGTGGATAGCACCTCATGACACAGACCGAGTCAACAGATTCAGGTAAATTATCGATACCGCGGACCGTCGGGGTGGACGAGTCGAGTATCATGCCGCACCAGGACGTTACCGATCCGCTTAAGCTCCTGAGTGAACTGAACCTCGCCATGCTCCCAAGACATGTTGCGTTTATCATGGACGGGAACCGAAGGTGGGCGAAGGAACGGCGTCTGAATAAACTGGAGGGACATCGCGCGGGAGTCAAGACGGTTCGAGAGGCTGTCGAAATGTCACTCGATATCAACCGCCTGGCGGGTACCAACTCGATCGAAATCCTGACATTCTACGCTTTCAGCAAGGAGAACTGGAAACGGCCGTTGCTGGAAGTTTCCGGGTTGATGCAGATCTTCGAGAAAGCCGCAATCAAGGAGATTCGTCGACTCCACGAAAGGAACATACAGGTCGATATCCTCGGAAACCTGAACGACCTCCCCGAAAGCCTTTACAACGGGGTTAAGGATATCGTACATCTCACCAAAAACAACACGGGTCTCAGGCTCAACTTCGCGCTCTCGTACTCCGGCAGGAATGAGATCGTCAAGGGAATAAAAAAGCTGTTTACGGATGTCGAGACGGGCAAGGTGGACATCAAGTCGCTGGATGAGCGGACCTTCGCCCAGTATCTCGATACCGGGGGACTTCCCGATCCGGACCTGCTCATAAGGACATCGGGTGAGATGCGGTTCTCGAACTTCCTGCTCTGGCAGATTGCTTACACTGAATTGTGGGTCACACCGGTCTACTGGCCTGATTTCAGGAGGAGCCATTACCTGGAGGCTTTGAAGGATTACCAGAAGCGGGAACGTCGCACAGGCCGATAACAACCCTGTGGCCGGTAAAATACAAAAGACACTTGGCAGGCGAGTGCATAACTCGCTTTTTTCAATTCTGGAGTGACGGGAATGAAGTCGAAGGGCGGTAGAAGCAGTAGGTCATTTGGGGGGCGTTCAGTCAGCCGGTCCAGCCGACCATTATCGTTACGCAGATCGTTCAGCAGTCCACCCAAACCGTTCGATAGTTACGCGGATGAGGGTTATGTGGATGACTGGTATATCGAAGAAGGGGGGTATTAGTGCCACCGGAAACAGACCCTGAGTCAGGATCAAGCTGTGGAGGAGCAGCGTTCAGGATTTTCATCGGGCTCGTGTTACTCGTTGTCGCGTTTAACGTCACATGGAACAAATTGGAAGACGTAGAGGAGGAGCCATTAGATTATGAAATCCTTCCGGTCCTGACTCCGGAGGAAGCCATTGGTGAAACCGGGATGGTTAGGGTTGTAGGGCAACCCGAGGT
>JAUWTM010000207.1 GCA_030614715.1 Planctomycetota bacterium | reverse complement strand
TAACATCAAAAATGTGAAAATACAACCTAAATCAACCATGTTTGAATATTATTTTATCGCCCTGAAAAGCCCGTAAAATAAAGGAAACCCGGAGAATGATCTCCGGGTTTTATTCTGATTTATTAAGCTCGGTTAATATTAAAGCAAAGATAAATAATTATCGATCTCGTACCTGCTCACGTGCACCCTGTACTTGTCCCACTCGATCTTCTTGTTCTCGAGGAACTTGTTGAAAATGTGGTCTCCGAGCGCCTTTCTCACGATCTCACTCTGCTCCGTCGCCTGGATGGCAGCGTACAGGTTGCCCGGCAGCTCACCGATGCCTTTGTCCTTTCTCTCTGATGGAGTCATATCGAAGATGTCCTCCTCGATCGGGTCTCCGAGCACGTAATTCTGCTCCATGCCTTCGAGACCGACCGCAAGCTGCGTCGCGAACGCCAGGTACGGGTTGCAGGCAGGATCGGGAGCGCGATATTCGATCCTCGTCGCTTTCTCCTTGCCGGGTTTGTACATGGGGATGCGAACCATCGCGGACCGGTTTCGCCTCGCCCATGAAATATACGCCGGTGCCTCGAATCCGGGCACGAGACGTTTGTACGAGTTCACCCACTGGTTGTTCACGAGCGTGATCTCACGCGCGTGCTTCAGTAACCCGGCGGTGTAGCTCTTAGCTATGTCAGAAAGATTGTACATGTCGTCCGGGTTGTAGAACTCGTTCCTGTCTCCCTTGAAAAGCGACTGGTGCGTGTGCATCCCGCTTCCATTCTCGCCGAAAATCGGCTTCGGCATGAACGTGGCGTATACGCCGTTACGTCTGGCGACCTCCTTCACGAGCATGCGGTAGGTCATGACGATATCGGCCATGACCATGCCTTCAGAATACCTGAGGTCTATCTCATGCTGGCTCGGGGCTACCTCGTGATGGTCGTACTCTACAGAAATTCCCATTTGCTGGAGTGCGAGGATGGTTTTGCGTCGGATGGGATCACCGAGGTCGAGTGGACAGCCGTCAAAATAGCCCGCGTCGTCCACTGGTTCGAGACTGCCTCTCTCCTTGAAGTAGAAAAACTCCAGCTCGGGTCCTGCATACCAGGTGTATCCCATGTCGGTTGCTTTCTTAAGCATCCTCTTAAGTACGTAGCGGGAATCACCTTCGTAGGGCTGACCGTCCGGTGAAACGACATCGCATATCAGCCTGGCGATTCGAACACCGTTGTCCTCCCATGGTAAGAGCTGGAATGTGCATGGATCAGGCATCGCGACAAGGTCGCTTTCCTCGATCCTTGCGAATCCTTCAATAGAGGAGCCGTCGAAACCCATTCCCTCGTTCAGTCCAACCTCAAGTTCCTGCGGTGTGACGACAAAACTCTTCAGCACACCCAGAACGTCGGTGAACCAGAACTGTATGAAGCCTACCTCCAGGTCGTGGACGCTCTTCAGAACGTCGTCGTGCGTCTTGCAGTTCATAATCACCCTCGTTCCATAAGTTGGCAGATTTCCACCTGAATTCTGCCATGGATGTGGCGGAGTCTACCACAATGCGATTTACATGAGCAATGATATTTCTCTTCATTAATTCAAGCCTGTCCTATTTCGGTAGATTAATTCGATATTTATCCTGTAAGCCTGAAGACCCGTTTTATTCCCTCGGAGGGAACCGTACGCTCGGTTACTTAGCCTTTGCGGACAATGAAACAGCCGTTCGGCCTGATTACGATTCAGTTGACTTCATCCTGATTGGGTAGCATTAACCCTCGAACCGGAAACTCCCCGATTTATGAGTAATTATATTAATGCTGGAGCTTATATTGCCGATATAATATTGTAGAAAACGTAATATTACTGGAACGAAATTTGACCTGATTCGTCTGTAATGGTGGTCGGGAAGAATGGATCCCGGCCCGGATAAATCCAGCACCTGAAAACCAGGGAGGTTACATGATGAGTACTATGAACATCATTGATATAAATTACCTTGCAGTGGTTGCGACGATCGGGCTGTTCCTTATTACAGCAGCCTATGCAGTGATAAACAGCTTCTGTAAAAGAGATTCCAGCTCGAGGAAGCGTGACAGCGGCGAGGAGGCTTCCAATGCCGACGGTCGCAGTATGGATAAGATCAACAGCCATATCGACAGGATGCTCGAAGCCGGGCTCTTTATCGAGGCGTACGAGCACGTGCTGGACATGAAAACACGCGCGATTGAGGAGAGGAACATGAAAGCTATCGCCGTGTACAGGAAGTATGAGCGCCTGATTTCCAGGCTTCTGACAGACAGCAGTGTCATGAGAATCAATGCCGCATGACGCAGGGCATGATCGAATGTTTAACATAAAGCAATGACAACCCGCACGAGCCGGAATCCTCGGAATTACGAGGTCCGGTCCACTTCCCCCCCTTCCGCTCTCAATCTGAGAGATAGTGATTGGACCCCTGAATGTTTCAATTTCCTGCAAGATTATTTTAATTAATCTCAATCCCCCGTAAATTCCGGGTTTTAAAGGAAATTAGATCATATTGTCTGCCCATCTCAACGATTGGCACCCCCTTTGCCCTGTACATAGCGTTAATACATCGAATATCCGTGAGGGAGAATCGCCATGACAGGAATTATCAACATAATGGAGCTGAAAATCCTGACATTCCTGTTCCCGATTGCCCTGATCGCACTTTTCTTCGTTGTTGCACTGTCCCGATGCTGGCTGGCGTCGATGAACTGGCATTTCGGAGGCAGGGACCAGGTCGAAAATGAAGAAATCCGGACCATCCATAAGCTTGAACATTCAAAAGTTACTAAACCTTTAGTCAACCTCGACGAAACCGGTCCTGTCCTCGATGACTACATCGAGAATCTGCTGGCGTCAGGTCGGTTCCTCCAGGCGAAAGACTATGTGCGGGATATGCGCGACCTTGCCCGTGAACAATTGGACAGGGAAACTGCAGATTATTACGAACTCTACGACAGGCGGATATCAAGACTGCAGGCCAGAAATGTTACTCTGACTCGGCAAACAGCCTGATAAACTTCCGCAAACGGTCTCATATATTTCATAGATCAAGGGCATCCATCGGTGCCCTTTATTTCTTTTCATGGCATTAAACCCGTGGTATTAAATCCGGGGACACCACATTTCGTCCTCGAAATGCTGGTGTCCCCAGTTACAGTTATTCTTCGCTTCTCTTTCTTCTTCGTGTCTTCCTCCGTGCCCTTCGTGTTCTTTGTGGTTCTCTTCTTATTTCCCCACTCTCAGTTAAATCGGGTGCAACGTTTCCGGTGCTTCGATGTCATAGGTTTGCGGATCCAAGAGCCAGGAGGTGTTGACATGTACTTTAACGGTCTATTGACTATTATAGGTGTCATTATCTTTGTCCTGCTCGTATTCGGGTTTATCCGCTGGATTGTTGACTCCGTTAACTACCAGCTTGTGGAGAAACGTCAGGTAAAAAATGACGAGGCCAGGTTCGAACAGAGATTTGCTATGCAGCAGATCACGTTTCCCACCCGCGAGAAACAACTTGAGATTGTCCACGTTGACACCTTCATCGAAGAGCTGATTGCATCGGGTGAGCTGGGTAAAGCAAGGGATCACCTGCGTGAAATGAAAGAGGTAGCACGTGAGATGAAGGACCTGGAAGCGATCCGTAACTACGAGGCATACGAAAATCTGATTTCCCAGCTCCGGCTGCAGGCAGAGCACAGTTCACGGGAATAGCGGGATACAGGGCATACGGTTCGGGGCATAATGTTTTATACTACCAGTAATGTTTACCCAGGCGATCACGACAATTAACTATCCGGCTGCTGAGGTCTACTCGTTCCTGGCCGACATCAGGAAACAGCTTCCGCTCTGGGAAATTTTCTATGTGCCCGGACTTCAGGAGCTGGAGGACGGCGTTAATGAGGTGGAGGCCGAGTATAAATCAGGCGCGACCATGTTGCACTGCACGGTCAATATTCACCATTCCCGGCCGGGTGCCGGGCTCGTGACCCGCGTCCAGACTGCCTGTGGTGAGATGGCTGCTGAGTGGCGGATCATCGATGAGGGCGACCGGACGAAGGTCGAGGTTAATATCGAGGGTATGGGCGGCGGGCCAACCAGCAGCATCAGTATCCGTCAACTCGCGCCGAGACTGCTCTCACACCTCAAGCAGCATTTCGATAAGTCCTGATATCTGTAGAATTTTTATGGATCCAGCTAAAGCTAAAATGTGGAGGGTCGGATGCGGAGTAGCCGCATTATTATTTTGTCTGCTCCTGATCCCGGTGTTCTCCACCATCCGCGCTATGGTGAAACTCGCATGGACCGTGCCTGCTGCGTACCGTCCGATAGATTCAACGCCGCGTGACGCGGTTGGATTCGGCACTAACCGGGTCAGCTTCGTGAATTCCGAATCCGACATTGTGCCCGGATGGTATAACCCGGGAACAAACGGGGGTGCGGTAGTAATACTCCACGGTCTTGGTGGTAACCGCGGTCAACTTGTCGGTGTCGCCCGGATCCTTATCGACGAAGGCTGGGGAGTGCTTTTGATCGATCAACGCGGCCACGGGGAACATTCCGCGAACCTGACCACGATGGGCAGGGCTGAATCCTTAGACGCACTCGCCGCTGTTGAATGGCTCAGGGGAAGGGACGAGATAGATCCGGATCGCATTGGGCTGTACGGAGCCTCATTGGGGGCTGCGACCGTAATCTACACAGCTGCACTCGATCCTGACCTTGCCTGTGCGGTCGCCGACTCATCCTATGCGGATTTCAACTTGCAGGCAGCCCACGATCTGACCATGCCCGAAGCGCCGTTCAAGGTCCCGAAGGTCTGGCAATCGACCATTGTCTGGATCTTCAACCAGGTGTCCAGGTTTATCATCGGTAAATGGGCCGTTTATCCCGATCCGGTCGATGTGATCATTGACATCGAATGTCCGTTGTTTCTCATCCACGGTGAATTCGATGAGAGGATTGACAGGGACCAGTTCGATATCCTCGAAAATGCCGCCGAAGATGCTGGACTCGACCTGACAGCGTGGCTTGTAGACGACGCAGGACACTGCAATTACCGCGGCACCGAGGAGTTCAGGCTTAAAATAACGGCATTTTTCCATGAATATCTCGATTAACAACACAGTCGGCAAACACCGATGTTCTCATCATCGATGACGGTCAGGCCGCACCAGAAATTACAAAAGCATAGAAAAAGTCATCTCCGGCGTGTAAAATCTGCCCACACAGTTATGTCCGCTAAAACCCGCACAATTAACCTTCCAAGGTACGAATGGATCACGAGGGAGAGCAATCCCGACGACGCTGTCAGGCTCTCAAGGAGCTTCGCGCACGAACTCGGATGCCCACCGCTCCTCGCACGTGTGCTTCTTGCTCGCGGTATTGACACCGTCAACAGGGCACGTGAGTACCTCGCGCCCGGTGAAAAGCACATCTTGCCCCCCGAAGCGATTCCCGGTATCGAGGTAGCCCGTGACAGGCTTGTCAGGGCTGTTAAAAATAAAGAGCCCGTGATGGTTCACGGGGATTACGATGTCGACGGTATTTCCGGGGCGGTAATTCTTCATTCGACCCTGAAGGACCTCGGGGTCCCATCGAGAATTTTCCTCCCGAAACGCGATTATCACGGTTTCGGGTTCGCCATGGAAGCTGTAGCGAAGGCCCGGGACGCAGGAATTAATTTAATCGTCTCCGTGGACTGCGGGATATCATCAATCGAAACGGTAAAGGCAGCGAGGGATGAGGGAATCGAGGTGATTATCACTGATCATCACGCGGTTCCCGATATCCTGCCCAAAGACGCTATCCTTGTTCATCCTGAACTTGACGGTCCTTACGACGGAGGACTCCTCTCCGGCGCAACGGTCGCTTACAAGCTGATCATGGCGTTGCTGAGT
>JAUWTM010000080.1 GCA_030614715.1 Planctomycetota bacterium | reverse complement strand
CATCCAGTCATCGCGCCCCCATTCCGATCTACCTCTCATTAACGCCACCTCCCTATACGCCTTAAGAACCTGATGGTCATCCTGCCGATGATCCGGGTCCATAAATACGCGTTCGCTTCATCATCCCACTCCGGATCACCGTAGTTCGTAGCTTCCCGATAGTACCTGTTCGCCATCCACAGCGGCGAGATCGCTATCAGAATACCGATTAAAATCATCCACGGGATATCTTTGAAGAACCATGCTATCGCGAGCCCTATTATCAATGACGGAAGCCAGAAAATGATAAATGTCACCCCTGCTGCAGGATTTTTCGCGCCACCCCCGACCCGGTCATCGGTGCCCCTGTATTTCCTTTTCAGGTCGGTGTGAACATTGAAAATACCAGAGTCCCTCGCATGCCGGTTTTTATTCTCCGACTCGATATCCCCGTCGCTGAATGAGAAATCGCCCGTGATGTCCCTGACACTGTCGCTTTTCCCCGATCCCCGGTCCGCTTCGCTTTTTAATCGAAAACGTTTCCGTTCGACAGTTGGCTCAAACGGATCCTGCTCCGGCTCTGTTACCGGACTCTCATCAGCCTGATTTTCCTCTTCAGGTGAGTCAGGGGACCATTTGCTTGTCATTCCGTTGGACATCGAAGTCCTCCAGCCGCCCGTTACATACTTGACGGAGGCATTTGACGGAAGTTTCACACTTTCTATCTGTTCACGTGCAACAGGAAAATAGTAAATCCCTCAGTAAGGCCTGGTTACACGTAAGATAAGGAGTCCCAGAATAACAACGATTGCCAGCAGCGGAAAAAATACACTGTAAACTTTGAAAATCAGCAGGATCGCCAGTATTGCTCCGACAGTCGCTATCACGGGCCACACCAGCCATACGCATCCGGTGCATCCCAGTACTTTTACTATGGGATGGCCTGCCCAGTCTCCCTTGACCCCATGAAATTCCGGCTCTTTCTTTATCCTTGCACCACGTGGTTTTAATCCACCGGATGTAATCGGACTGGGAAATTTACCTTGTTGCGACTCTTCAAGTGGATCCCCGAGTACCTCCTGCCCTGTCACATCTCTGAGCCCGGACTCTTCGTGCGTGGGTGGTATCTCCTCCCTCTTCACGTCCGGATCAGGTTCATGCGATGGTAATCCGCCATTCCCGGATGGGTCCCACCCCAGGTTATCATCCTTTCCATGCTGATCTGACATTGAGTTCTCGCGTTTTGCTTAAAGAAAGCTTCCCATGCCGCCTGTCAGCAGTTCCGGGTGAAGCGTGTAGGGATTGTGTTCCTTTTCATATCCGATACTCGTGTCCGGACCATGGCCGCAGTGCACGATTGTATCGTCCGGCAGAACATAGAGCTTTTCGGTGATCGATTTCAGCAGGTCCCTTGCATCCGATTTTGGAAAATCCACTCTCCCGACCGAATCCCTGAACAATGTATCCCCAACGAAAATTCTCTCTTTACCATCGTACAGCGACATCCCCCCAGGCGTGTGTCCCGGGGTCGCTATAGCAGTAAGTGTGATTTCCCCTGCAGTAAATTCATCGTTCTCGTTTATCGGGCCGTCGATCCTGAATGGCTTGGCGCTTCCCATGCCCACCATAATCGCAGTGTCACCGCCAACCGAATCCAGCAGGAATTCATCGAGTGGCGACATCAGGGCCTTCGCGCCGGTCATCCTCCTGATGTGATCGGTGGCGGAAATGTGATCGAAATGCCCGTGAGTGAGGAGGATAGTGACCTCGGTGATCCCGTAATGCTTGAGAATGTGGTCCACGCGCTCGTGATTCCATCCGGGATCGATCACGAACCCGGACTTCGCTTTCTCGTCGGCTATGACGAAACAGTTCTCCTGCAAGGGTCCGGTAACGATTGTTTCCAGTATCATATTTCGACTTAAATGCCCCGTTAATTTTAAGCGAAGTATAACACACGCGGATATTGGAAATCGGGTATAATTCGCCCATGCGCACACGTTGGCTTGCGGTAATTACGGGTCTTTTCGTAGCTGTTCTGCTGATATCCAACATAGCTTCGGTGAAGCTCGTCATATTCGGACCGTTCACGTTCGACGGCGGTACGCTGCTTTTCCCGTTGAGCTATATTTTCGGTGACATCCTGACCGAAGTATACGGGTACCGTGCAAGCAGGAAGGTAATCTGGACAGGATTTGTGTGCGCCCTCCTGATGGCACTTGTTTTCTGGATTGTCGGGCGAATCCCGGGACCCGAAGAATGGACCGGGGAGCAGCAGACAGCGTTCCAGAGTGTCCTGGCACCGGTATCCAGGATCGTTATGGCAAGCGTGATCGCTTACCTTGCAGGTGAGTTCTCCAATTCATATATCCTGGCAAAAATTAAAATCGCAATGAAGGGCCGTCATCTCTGGGTGCGCACAATTTCGAGCACCCTTGTCGGTCAGTTTGTCGACACAGCAATATTCTGCCTGGTAGCGTTCTACGGTGTCTGGCCGATGGAAGTCCTGATCGTGGTTATCATCTCGAACTACGTCTTCAAATGCGGCTTTGAAATCCTCGCTACACCGATCACCTACGCGGTGGTCAATGGACTCAAGAAATCCGAGGGAATTGACGTATACGACACGGATACAAACTTCAATCCCTTCCGTATTTTCGACTCGGATCCTGAAAGCGACGATGATATAACCTCGATCCCCGGCACTCTCTAAAATACACTTTATCCCGTAATAACCTTCCCACGTAGCGCGGGCGTCCCGCCGGCTGTCTCGTGGACGTCCCGTCCGCACACTGTAATATTACCTTCCCACGTTGCGCGGGCATCCCGACCGCATCGGTACCCACCTTCTCCTGCAAAAATGCTACAATCCCCTCCGTCTAATTTCGCGGGGAGACCAAACTAGTGTCTGCTTTTCCTGTACCGGAGGAACCGAGTGAAGAATTTCGAACTGTACAACCCCATCCGGATGGTATTCGGTAACGATGAATTCGATCGGCTTGGGGAATTCGCATCCCAGTACGGCAGTAAGCCGCTGGTTGTCTTTGGGCAGAAATCCGCGCGCGAATCCGGCCTGCTTGACAGGTCGGTCGATATGCTGAAGGAGGCCGGGCTCGATCCCGTAGTTTTTGAGGGCATCGAACCAAATCCCCGCCTGGAAACCTGTCGCGACGCTGCAACCAAGGCGAAGGACTCCGGCTGCGACATGGTCATCGGCATCGGCGGCGGATCGGTAATGGACGCCAGCAAGGTGATCGCGTTCGGATTCTACGATCCTGACGGCATGTGGAACCGAATCGCTCACTGGGAGGACGATTACGAATCAGTGACGGAAGCTCTTCCGATCGTTCTTGTCAGCACTCTTGCCGCGACAGGCAGTGAGGGCGATGCCGGCGCGGTGGTCACGAATCCCGAAACAAACGACAAAGTCCCGGTCTTCGGTGAGTGCCTTTTCCCGAAGGTCAGCATAATAGATCCAAAGCTTACCCTGACGACTCCAACCGAGTACACACGCGACGGCGCGGTCGACATGCTGATTCACGTTCTCGAAAGCTACTTCAATCCCGACAATGAAGTCGGGCTCTCGGACCGGATCTCCGAGGCCTTTTTTGTGGAGGTTCTCGAAGCTCTCGAGGCTGTCCTCGAGGACCCCGAGGACCTCGATGCACGGGGAACGCTGAGCCTGCTGGGCGCACTTGCTCTGCACGGGTTTATCAACCGTCCCCGTGGCGGTGGATTCCCGCTCCACCAGATGCAGCATCCGCTCAGCGCGTATTTCGACATCTCCCACGGTCGCGGGCTCGCACTCCTGCTGCCAAGATGGCTCAAGTACGTCAGCCGTGAAAAACCGGAGAAGATCATCCAGCTCGGAGACCGTGTCTTCGGAATGGACCTCGAGACACATCACCCGTTCGAAGCTGCCGACAAGGTAATCGCCCGGATCACCGATTGGCTTGAGGAGATCGACGCATGGTTCTTCATGGACAGCCTCGGAATCCCGAACGACCCGTCACTGTTTGAAAAAATGGCCGACGATGTTATTCGGGTATTTGGTGAGGACGGAGTTATCAAGGGCCTGAAACCACTCGCTAAAGAGGACATTGTCGAGATCTACACGATGTGCGTGCGCGTCGCTGCACCGGAGACAGAGGCTTTCCCGGAAGAGGAAGAACCTGAGGAGACAGAAGAGACTGAAGAGACGGATGAGCCTGACGAAACCGAAGATTCTGAAAATACGGATGAGGTCGATGAGAAGACCGATGCGGACGAGACTGCGGAGCCTGAAGAAGCAGCTACAGAGGAACCGGAAACGGTAACGGCAACGGAGGAAGTGACAGAGGTGGTTGAGGAAGAGGAAAAGCCAGAGTAGGTCAGATTTCAAAAAAGGTTTTACCTTCTTGTCTTCTTCGTGCTCTTTGTGTCCTTGGTGGTTAATCTTCTTCTCTACTCTCACACCAATTCATCAGTACTATATTTCAGATTTGGCCACTTGTTGCTATAATTCCATGCGTTCGGATATTTGGTGAACCTGAGTGGCATCCTGCCGTCTACTAAAATAGGAGCTGAGCCATGGCAATGATCGAAGTCCGCAACCTGACGAAGCACTTCAAGAAGACGGAGGCTCTGAAGGGTGTCACGTTCGACATCGAGCAGGGCGACATCTTCGGATACATCGGTCCGAATGGCGCAGGGAAAACCACCACTATTAAAGTTCTGTCCACGCTGCTTCTGCCGACACGCGGCGAAGCTTTTATCGACGGCATCGACGTAGTCCGCGACCCGATGGGCGTCCGGAAGATCATCGGTTACATGCCTGATTTCTTCGGCGTCTACGATGAAATGAAAGCGTGGGAGTACCTGGACTTCTTCGCAGCCTGCTACCGCATCCCGAAACAGAAACGCCTGGGGATTATTGACGACGTTCTCGAGCTCACCGACCTTACGACAAAGAAGGAATCATTCGTCCACGAGCTTTCAAGGGGAATGAAGCAGCGCCTGTGCCTTGCACGGTGCCTCGTCCACGATCCCAAGGTGCTCCTTCTCGACGAGCCTGCAAGCGGTCTCGACCCCCGCGCGCGAATCGAGCTCCGCGAGCTGTTAAAAGAGCTCGGACGCATGGGCAAGACGATTCTAGTCAGCTCGCACATCCTCACCGAGCTTGCAGACTTCTGTAACACTGTCGGAATCATCGAGGTCGGCGAGATGATCCTGTCTGGAAAGATCGAGGACATCCTTCGCGAGATCAAGGGCAGCCGCATCCTGAATATCAAGGTTACGGGTGGCGACGAAAAAGCCAAGGAGATACTACTCGCCCAGGAGAATGTGGAGGATGTGCTGATTTCCGAGCCGAACTCCCTGAAAGTCGGCTTTACAGGTGAAACAGACGATCTCCCGGACCTGATGGACCTGCTGAAGGAAAACGACATACGTGTCGTCTCTTTCGCCGAGGAGGAAACCGACCTCGAGGACCTTTTCATGCGCGTCACAAAGGGAATCGTCACCTGATAGCAATCTTATTACCCGTCTCATATAACCGTTTCATATAACCCGTCTTAATCCTGTTTTTCTTTTCACAGCCCGAGCCGCGACCATAAGGGAGCCGTTTCTGCCTTTACATACATCCCAACCCCCCTCCCCCGAGCCGCGACCGTCAGGGAGCATTAATCTCCACCATACTTACGATGGATTAATTGCTATAATTATCATGGAGGTGCAGATATCAAAAAGTACATAACATTCCTGGTTCCCATCCTCATCCTGACATCCATGGGTTGTTACCAGCTATATAGAGATTGGTACGTTGTTGCCGATGTGCCACCTGAGCCTGTCTGGCAGGCTGAACCGACCGATCCTGTACATCTTGAAATTACAAATCGGACTGAGCACCCTATCCCTGAACCTGATTTTTGGATTACTGGTATCGGGGGTAACCGCTGGCCGACCTTTCTTATCAAGGATAATGGTGAAAATCTTCTTCTGGCTCCTCATTGCGTTCCCTACTATACCTCGGACGGTTATTACAGTTATTATATAGATGGCATCAACCATTGGAACTTTAGTAGAAATGAATTCCAGATCCACGATCTGGACTATTTGATTTCATGTCCCTACGGATTCAATATTCCTTCGCATGAAGGACCTGAATTCATCGGCTATCAAAGTTCTTTCTCCGGCGATGAAGCGGACAGCTCTAACTCCTACGATGGCAACAGCAATGGTTTTCTCTACTTCGATATGCGTGGATCATTCATTGGATCAGCACCGTTTTTTTACAGGGGCCATGGACCAGTTAGTTTTGAAGGTGAAGCACGAAATTACTACTTCCCAATTGAAGCGCCTGATTCCCCTCGTTTCATGTTCCAGGCAATCAGTTTCGATGAGGATTCAACTGAGCACACATCATATATATTCAATGATGTAGTATACGAGACTAACGAATATTACGTAGTTGATTACTCTGAGGACCTTACACCGCGTCTTGATCCAAGGAGTAATGCACCTGATACGCCACGTTCGCTTCTCTCATGGATCGCGGAAACGGATGAATGGATAATTTGGGAACAGGTAGACTTTAACGGACTGGACCACTTACAGATAACGTTGATCAGAGAAAATGGCTCCAGGATTTCATTCCAGCCCTGGCTCTGGCCAGGATATCCTGATTCCGATGTTGAAAATTACCTTACCGCTTATCTCGCAATAGCTCCATTCAGAATTGGAGATCATAGGTTCTTTCTAATCTCGATGTCTCCTGAATCCTATCCATCACCGGACGCCGTAAAATACTGGTGGATGGTCCAACTCGACCCAGATTCCCTTGATCCGGAACCTGTATGGTGCCGTCAGGAACCTTGTCTGGTGTTGGAGCTTGATGACATACTTTTCTTAGGTTCCGGGCAACATCCTTACTGGATCAGGTACGGCCCATGGACAAATAAGCTAAGGGTCATCGATTTACTCAGTGGCTATGCGGTAATTGATTGTGACGCTGGACTGAATCGCATCCCGATACTTAATGATAAACTGCCGGTTATCCCATCCCGTCTTGAACAGGCTCGTGACATTCCTGCTATATTCATCATCGATCTAATACGTAACGAACTAATCCAGTTCGATCTGGAAATTTCTCAGACAACCAACTGACCTAATCCATCCTTTCTATTTTCCTTGTGTGGGGCAGACTTTCAAGTCTGCCATTCAACAATTTTATCAAACACCGGCAGACAGGAATGTCTGCCCCACAGCAGCCGAAAATGCTATAATTTTATATAATTACGAAGTATCCTTTCACCTTGCCCGGAGGTTTTACAATGCGGTTTTACACGATGCTCATCACTGTGGTTACCATCGTCCTGATCGGTTGCTCGGGATCGGGAGTTAACAATCCCGTTCTTCCCGATCATCCACAATCGATGAATACACCCTCTCCTTCCCATAACCTGTGGGGACTCTGGCAGTTCACCGCCGACCCCGATGCTGGGACTCTCGACATCACCCAGCTTCGCACCGGAATGTTCCACGCGAACGTGGTTCCGTTCCTCGAACCACCAGCCGGGCTCAAGCTGGGAGTTTCGAATATCGTTTTCGACGGCCTGATCTGCGATGTGGATGTGCGCCTGGTCCACCCGTTCCCCGGACTGAGCCAGTACACCGGATTCGATGTCGCGGGAATTCTCATGTCATCCGGAACGATGATGGGATTCAATGACACTGACATCGTAATGTCCGGTGACGGTGATACGCGTCTTCTGAACGCGGACGGTCTCACCCGATGGTGGAATCCGGCCGAGTTCGACATCCCCGGTGCACCCATTCTCAGGTACAGGGACGGCCTGCTGGGCAATCCAAACGGTTCGGTTGGGTACAACTGCACCCTGAACGGATACAAACTCTTCGGAGATGAGCTTTCACTCAACACCGACCTGCTCGAAATCGATCCCCTGAGCAGGATTCCATTCTCACACGGGTACACGAACGAACGTCACTACACGATTGACTTCGAGGGCGGGCTGGTCTTCAACTACGCTGTCGATGCTAACTGGGAGGAACCCGGCGGCACCGATCCATATGAGCTTGAGGACTTCCCGGAGGAAGCAAATCGGGCTGAAGCATGGAACGTGACGGTATACCAGTTAGAAAATACGCTTTACAACAATGGATTGGGTGACAACGGCGGGAATCTCTCGCTGCAGATCGGTGTGATGGACCACTTCAATGCCGGACTGAACACGGTATGGGTCGATTCACCCGGAAATTTCGACTTCGCTACCTCACCGGGTCCGTCGGGAAGCGGCGGCGGTTACAGCGTATACGAGGTCGATATTGTCGACGCAACACCCGGTCCCGGATCGGTTGAAATACTCATCGGCGTTGAATCCGAGGTCGTCGATTACTGGGACGTCCTTGTCGGTGAGCCGCTGACCGCGTATTTCACGTACACGGCCGTAGTTGTCACCGATGTACCCAGCATCGAAGTGCTTATTCCGAACGGTGGGGAAATCTACGATGGATTTACGGTCGAGGAAATTACATGGTTCGCTCCACCGTCGGTCAGCACCGTGGATATTTTCTACTCGAAGGACGATTTCGCAGCGGATAACAATCTGATTCAAGCCGATGCACCGAACACGGGTTCTTACAACTGGGACGTGCCAAACGATCCGTCGGATACCGTGAAAATCAGGGTCGCCGACTCCGCTGGTCCGCTCGAGGACGAGAGCGACGATTATTTCACCATTATCGAGGCGGGCTGTGATTTCGAAGGCTCCGGATTTTCACTGGACACTAACCATGGGCCAATTCCCGACGCGAGAACATACTTTGGCATAATCGCATCGCAGCAGGACACCACACAGAGAATTTTCTGCGTCGACAGCTCACCGTCGCACACAATAAATGCATACAACGGATCAAATCCCACTGCCGGACCCATAGCAAGCTACGACACAGGCGACCTCATCTACTGCAACAACAACCAGGCGATGTGGATTGATGCCTACTCGGTCCCCGGTGTCGACAGGATCATTTACGTGAACTTCGGCGGTGGAAGTCCGACTCCCGGATACCAGATTCAGTCCCTCGACTGGAACGGAACCAGTTTCGTTAATCATCAGACACTGCCGAAATCCGGGAGCGTGTGGAATGCATGCATCGCAACCGACGGAGATATCATTCTTCACAATGCACAATCCTTAACACCGACATTCTTCAGGTACGATAAAGCAAACGGCTATTCATTCAGCACGATGTTCATGTTGAATCCGTCTGTGATTCCCATTACCTCAGTCTCGAACATCAAGGGCATTCGCTACAGCCCGACATACGACGGTGTATTCCTGTGGATACGCAACACCGCGGTGTCGTCCGGTGGACAGCTCTATCTCGTAAGTTCCACGGGATCGGTCCTGTACTCGGACACGAATGTTTTCCCCACAGCCCCGTCACTCGACTACATGGCGGGTATCGCAATCGACCTTGACTCCCCCGAATGCCGTGTAGTTGTCTACGGCGGCAGTCCCGGAATGGGCTACATCGCGAGGTTCTCCGAGGAGCTCGATGAAAAGGAAGTTAACACGTATCCGGGGATGGCGTACGGTCCTGCGCGTGGGTCGATGGGATCGAGCGGTGTTCTCTGGACAGGCCCGACAAACGGTCAGTCACGCTTTTACGAATGGGCACCACCATCGGACTGGTAGTTAAGCCTCAGTCGGGTCTTCACCTTACATGTAATCAACAGGGATCGGGTTCACCCCCGGTCCTCTTTCATATCTGGGTCCTTCATCAAACCATTCAAACAATTTCCCATTTAAATCTGCTATCATCGCATCAACGGGAACTAGCAATCTGATTTTACGACGTCTAGGGGACTGGCGATTATCGGGGACTGGCGGACGGATTTGGCGAAACAATGACTTTGACTTTCATACAAATACAACTGGAGCCAAACCCGGGTGCCTGTCCCCGCTTCATTCCTAATGCAAAATCCGGGTGCCTGTCACCGCTGTTAAGGAGTAAATTCCATGACCAAAACTCTATCCCGCGACGAACTTGCTAAGAAAATCTCGGACGCTGCACGTATCACAGGTGAATTCACTCTGCGTTCCGGCAGTAAATCGACAGTTTATTTCGACAAGTACCGCTTCGAGTCCGATCCTGGAATTCTCACCGAGATCGCACACCATCTCGCTGAACTCGTACCCGAAGGCACCACGCGACTGGTAGGGCTCGAGATGGGCGGTATTCCACTCGCGACCGCGATCAGCATGGTCACCGGGATCAAGTCGGGATTCTGCCGTAAGCAGGCGAAAAAGTACGGCACCTGCCTGCGTCTCGAAGGTGGTGTCGAGGAGGGCGAGAGCGTGACGATCATCGAAGACGTGATCACGTCCGGCGGGGCAGCACAGGATTCGATCTATGCTCTAAGGGAACAGGGTATGAAAATTCTCGCGCTGTTGTCAGTGGTGGACCGCGAAGCAGGGGCACACGAGGAATTCGAAAAACTCGGTGTCGAATACCGTCCCCTCTTCAAACGCTCGGAACTCGACAAACACGCGGAGTAATTTCCGCCAGCCTTAGCACGTCTCCTGTTTTAATCTCATACAATTCCCATTCACTGTAGATTCTTACCCCTTCAAGGTGCCCCTCAGCCTGCATCGACGTTACGCTGGACAGGAAATCGAGGATTCCTGCGATCTTCGGGTCGCGCCACGACTCAACCGGGAATTGCCACGTGGGAACATTGTCCTCTACCGACCGTACTCCCCCGCGATGCTTCAGAATTTCCCTTGTCAGCTCTCTCGGGACGCCCTGTTCACCCATCGCGTCCATTATCTCGCCTTCCAGAAATGTGACAGTTTCTGCTCCCGGATCGCTTCTGTCCACACACCAGTCGAGAATTGTCGCGCCCATCCTCACTCTCGATTCCATAAGCAGGTATTTCACGTCCCCACTGCCCAGATCACTGAGCATCGCGACCGGCTCCTTCGACGGATCGAATTCTCCAGGCTCCGGTAGCACGTGCGCTGCATCGAGGTAGAACGTCCGGAGCGAGAAGATCATCACTTTTTCATCCTCTGTTGCGACTCGGTTCGCCTCGTCGAACACTTCCCAGCTTGGCCAGACGGTCGCGAGGTATTCGTCGCGCGTCAGGCCGCCCACGAGGTACTGCGACCGCTCCTGGAGATGATTTCTCACAAGATCGACCTGCGTGATGAACGGAATCAGTACGATAACTAACACGACCCATTTCGCGATGGTTGATTTTGCCTTGGGATTCACCGCTCCGCTGGTCGACAGGTCGCTCGTGACCGGCTGCGATGCGAATGTCTCGAGCCACTCAATCACGAGCCACAGCGCTAGTATCGTGAACGGCAGGAAGTACCGCGTCTGGACGTTCATCACCATGAAAGCAAACGTGAAAAACACCACGCACCAGATCGCGACAATCCGCGCGAGTCTCCTGTGAAGAAGCAGCAGTCCCGCGATCGGCGACAGCACGAACAGCCAGTTGATATATGGAAGGGGGACCTTTATCCAGGACTCTCCGAGCGGCCAGAAAAATGACAGCCTGATCGGGTATGTCAGCCAGTTCGTGAACGTGATCGGGATTCCCCAGTTGCTCCACGTGTTCACGTCATCCGCGAGTGTCAGTTCCGGACCGCCGAAGATCCCGCGCATGAACGGGAACACAGGATTGCCGGTCAGCATGATGTTTCGCCCGTACCACGGA
Source organism: Planctomycetota bacterium (assembly GCA_030614715.1). Classification (GTDB taxonomy): domain Bacteria; phylum JAJVIF01; class JAJVIF01; order JAPKYR01; family JAPKYR01; genus JAUWTM01. The sequence continues at coordinate 7,133 of JAUWTM010000080.1, read as the reverse complement.
AGTACCGCGATTGCGAATATAACTGCCGCACCAAGGAACGCCATCCATGTCTGCTTGCGGTCGGCTTTTCCAGCGATCAACAGCAGGATCATGTGTAACAGCACCAGAATGGTGGTCGGCAACGCCGAATATTTCGATGCGCACGCGGTCCCGAGGAAGAATCCCACGAGCGTAAGCTGCGTAAGACCAGCCTGCCGCCATCTCCAGAACATCAGCATGCCCTTGCTTTTCGGTTGGGGTGTTTCCTCGATCGGCTTATCCCTGCGTTCAAGCCAATCGAAGTATGTAAGCAGTCCCGCGATTGAGAAAAGTGTGACTCCACCGTCGACAAATCCCGAGTACGCGATCACCGGCCAGTAGAAAAGTCCGCACGTGGCGGTCGCGAGCAGGTAACCGACCCTCGTTTTTCCCCGACGGACACAGAAATCGATCAACCAACCTATCAACAGGAGCTGCATGAACCAGAAACACAGGTTCGCCGCGTCGGGACCCATCTCACCCGCACGACCGTACGCTGTCAGTACAGCCATCTCAAGCGCCTGCGGATAGTAGCTGAACGCGTTTTCAGGGCTAACAGTTACCTGTCCCGATTCGAGGTAATTTTTAATGAAAAGGTAATGGCTGACATCCGCGTCCTGATTTACATGCGGTGCCAGCGCATTGATGAACATCACGACCTGAAAAATCACCAGCAGCCAGAGAAGTATTTTCGTAGGGATATCTGTCGGCTTCCACGAACTCCAGTCCACTCTTTTTGGCCGTGTGAAGTCCCCCAGCCTGGTGTATCCGACATACCAGATGTAAAACACAATCGACGTTCCAATCATTATCAGCATTGGAACTTTCAAGCCACCGGCGAAACCAACAAGCGTCATCAACAGAGAGTAAATACCAATTGCGACAGTTGATCCGATCAGGAGATGCTTAGGCTTCCCGGGGTCCCTTGCGATCAGCCACGCGGTGACTGCACCAAAGAATGCAATCGGTAAAAATCCGATCAGGAAGCTGTATATCGGTGTATGGACCGGAGCCATTTTTATCCAACCCATCCCCGCATGTCTTACCTCTGTGCCTCTGTGCCTCTGTGGTGCATCTTTTTCTTTTCTTCGTCTTACATCGGGATATTCCCGATCTTCTTCGGAGGCAGCGTCTCCCTTTTCGCCTGTAATGCTGCAAGCGCGCCTATCAGCTTCTCCCTCGTCTGGTTCGGCTCAATTATTGCTTCGATCAAGCCTCTCTCCGCCGCCTGGTACGGGTTTGAGAACTGCACCTCGAATTCCGCTGCCAGCTTTTCACGTTTCGCGTCGGGATCCTTGGCCTTTTGGAGATCCTTCCTGTACAGGATATTCACAGCGCCCTTCGCGCCCATGACAGCTATCTCGGCGGACGGCCATGCGACATTGAAATCGCTCCCGAGTTCCTTACTCGACATAACGCAGTACGCGCCGCCATACGCTTTTCTTGTTATTACAGTCAGTTTCGGGACCGTTGCCTCCGCATACGCCCAGAGAAGCTTTGCTCCGTGACGGATGATTCCACCGAGTTCCTGGCCCTTCCCCGGAAGGAATCCCGGAACATCGACGAAAGTGACCAGTGGAATGTTAAACGCATTGCAGAAACGTACAAATCGCGCAGCCTTATCCGATGAATTGATGTCGAGACACCCGGCAAGGACCTTCGGCTGATTCGCAACAATACCAACAGGACGTCCGGCAAGTGATGCGAACCCGATCACGATATTCATAGCAAATTGCGGCTGAACTTCAAGGAATTCTCCATTATCGACCACTGCCGTGACAACGTCCTTGATATCGTACGGTTTCGCGGGATGGTCCGGGATGATCGAATCGAGTAGTGGCTCCCGCCTGAACGGATCATCATCCGTCGGGAGCATCGGTGCGTCCTGAAGGTTGTTCTGCGGAAGGAAATTCATGAGCGTCCTGATGAGCATCAGGCACGTGTTCTCGTCCTCGGTGCTGAAATGCGCTACACCCGATGTGGTGCAATGTACACCCGCTCCGCCAAGCTCATCGAACGTAACATCCTCATTCAAAACATCCTTGATCACGCCGGGTCCGGTCAGGAACATGTGAGACGTATCCTGCACCATGAAAATGAAGTCCATCAGGGCCGGTGAATAGACGGCTGCACCCGCGCACGGACCCATTATCGCTGCAATCTGCGGCACAACACCAGACGCATGCACGTTCCGGTAGAAAATTCCCGCTACACTCGCAAGCGAAAAGACTCCCTCCTGGATTCGTGCCCCGCCTGAGTCATACAGGCCGATGACCGGCGACCCTACCTTTGTCGCGGTCTCCACGACCTTCTGGATCTTCTTCGCGTGCCTTTCACCGAAGCTGCCTCCCATCACGGTGAAATCCTGCGCGTAGACGAAAACCTGGCGGTCGTTGATTGTCCCGTAGCCCGTGACGACTCCATCCCCGATGTTCTTCTTGATCCCCTTGACCGGAGGGGTCGCGACAAACATGTCGTACTCGAAAAAGGAATTGGGATCGAGTAGTACCTCCAAGCGCTCCCTCGCGAGCATTTTGCCGGATTCTCGCTGACGGGTGGCGGCCTTGTCACCGCCACCTTTCATTGCTTCTTTATATCGCGCGTGGAAATCCTTGCGCTTTTCTTCCTGACTGCGGGACATATTTATGTCTCCTTCGCTGGTTCTACCAGTTCCGTAAGTATCCCTGCGGTGCTTTTAGGATGGAGGAAGCAGATCAGGCTGTCGTTCAGCCCCAATGTTGGGTTCTCAGACGTAAACCGCAGGCCTTCGTTTATAAGAGCGTCCATGCGACTCTGTACGTCATCCACTTCGACCGCCATGTGATGTATCCCGGGCCCCCGTTTTTCCAGGGCTTTCTTCATCATGGAGTCATCGCCGTGAGGTTCCATGAGTTCCACCATGATATTGTCGAATTCGTACGTGGCGGTCCTGATACCCTGTTTTTCGAGAGTGTGTATGCCGGTCGGTTCGATGCCCCAGACCTTGTTGAACAGATCCATTGCCTCGTCGACATCGGCAACAAGAACAGCTATATGATTCAGCTTAGCCATAGTGGGATTAAGTATAGGATTCAAATACTGAAAAGAAAAGATAAAGATAAGATTAACCACAGAGACACAGAGGCACAGAGAAAAGAAAGAATCATTCTTCTCTGTGTCTCTGTGGCTCTGTGGTGCATCTTCTAATCCTCTTCCACTATAGTAGTGCCCTTGACCTCCGACACCAGCAGTTCATGCAGACTCACCGCTTCATCCGGACTCAGTACCGACACCCGCGTGTTCCTGCTCGACAGCTTGCGCTGCGCCTGGTCGCGAAGCTGTCCGAGGTACTCCCGATGGTCCTCCTCCAACGCCTGATCCTTACGTTCCCTTGCACGACGTGCCAGGAAGCCGTCCGCACCACCCGCGACCTTCGGGAACAGGTAATAGCACAGCTCGAATTCCCTGTCCGGATAAAGGTCATCTGCGGTAAATTCCTCGGTCTCGGGCAGTGTGTATTCAAACCCGGACGGATCGTACCTGGTTTCCTCACGGCTCCCGGTGATCTCCTCCCTCACATCAGGATCGATAGCGACCGGTGTCCGTCCGAATTCACCTTTTACGAGGCGCACGTAGTCGGTGATATTGTTCTGCCAGCGTCCGAATTTAACGTTATTCACAGCCTGCACGCCCACGATCTGGCTTGTCGGCGTAACCAGGGGTACGAAGCCGCAGGATTCACGTACGACCGGGATCTCCTCCAGCACATCGTCGAGACGGTCGATCATCCCGAACGCTTCAAGCTGCGACAGCATGTTAGTGAGCATACCGCCCGGAACCTGTGCGTCGCGCACCTTCCGATCTGGCGGCGGGAACCCCAGATCGTGCTCGATCTTGTGCATCAGCACCGTGGCTAGTTTCAGGTCCCCAAGCGCGATTGCGACAATCACATCATCCGCCTGCTTCTGCAGTTCATCGGTCACCTTGAACTGCTTCGGCACGTAAGCCTGGAATTTATCGAAATCGCTGAGCTCATCGCGGATCAGCCGGAGCTCCTCATCGATTTTTGCGAAGTTGGTTGTATCAAGTCCGTCATCCAGTCCCATTCGTCCTGCGAAAAAGTGCAGCAGTTCGACCGACGGGTGCGACGAGCCACCCGCAAACGGCATGAAGCACGTGTCGATGCAGTCAATACCGAGCATCATCGCGATCACGCCCGTGATGTGCCCGTAGCCGGGTGTACAGTGCGAATGCCAGTGAACCGGTACGGTCAGGACCTGCTTCAGAGCCGGTATCAATTCCCACGCTGCTTCGGGAGTCGCGAGACCGGCCATATCCTTGACCGAGATCATGTCCGCACCGAGGTCCTCGTACGTCTTGAAAACCTTCGTCCAGTAATCGATCGTGAAAACCGGGCCCGTGGTATAGCTGACCGCGGCGTCGACCTTCCCTCCACCCTCCTTGACAGACCTGACCGCGACCTTCAGATTCTCAGGATCGTTTAACGCGTCGAATATCCGCATAATATCCAGTCCACGCTCCAGCGCGGCGAGACAGAAATCGCGGATTATGTCGGCGGGGTACGGCTGGTAGCCGAAAAGGTTCGCTCCGCGGCACAGCGCACGCGACAACGAGTGTCCCTTCGTGGCGTCCGTGATCATTCCGAGACGTTCGAACGGATTTTCATCGAGGTAACGCATGCAGACATCGAGAGTAGCGCCGCCCCAGACCTCCATGTTGTAGAAGCCGCATCGCGCGATATCGTCGACCACCTTCGCGATCTGCTCCCCGGTCATGCGGGTCGCGAACAGCGACTGGTGACCGTCACGGAGTGAAAGGTCGTTATATTTTACCGACCGTCCCTTGATATTTTTCCTGACCTCGGACAGTGCCTTCTGACGGAGGTCCTTGTAGTCGCCCTGTATTTCAGCAAAACTCATGTTTACGTCTCCCCGGTTGTCTTACGGGCTGATTTCCTTCAAATATACGTGCAATCCCTTTCAAATGTGCGGGTTAATTTCTTTCAAATATATGAAGCACGCAACCGCCAACGATAGTGCAATGGGAAGTAGTAGTCAATGACATATCCATCCCCCGGTAAATACGGTGCCCCGACCGTAAGGGAGGGGGTAGTTTCCGAATTCTGCCAAATCGTGCGCCACATACTGTGCACCGACCCGCCGCGGCGGGTTGGTGGCTTCTTCCTTATTCATATACCCCTTCCATACTGTGCCCACCCTACTGTGCATACATTACTGTGCACCGACCGTAAGGTTGGTGGCATCTTACTCACATCCACATCCTGCACATCATCACTTGATCATGGTATAATGTATGAAAGTGGGACGTGCAGTATACCCCAAAGGGAGGTATTCCCTTGAACAGGATTCAAATTATTCTCACCATTGTCATCCTGACGGCATTCGCTGGCTGCTCGTCGGGACAATCGCCGATTACCCCTGCTCCCGACCCTGATCAACTCTCCCCCAACTATGTAAATCAATCAAACCGCACGGTCTGGGGTTACTGGACGATCAGAATCGACCCAAATACTGAAACAATCGAGGTCGTCCCTGACCGCGAGGCCGGGTCACACTTTAATGTGGTCAGGCTGCTTGAGGTAACCCCGTGCACCGACTGTCTCAGCATCCAAAATTTGTCCTGGCTGCCGAATAACGTCGTTCAATGCGACTTCCAACTGAGACATCCTTTCCCCGGTCTGGTAAAACTAACCGGATTCGATGTACGTGGGGTTTTAGTGACCGATGGCGACACTCTCTTTCCCGCCAGCAACAGATTTGTGTCACTCGACGGCTCTAATCCCACTCTCATAGATCCCGACGGTTACACTGCCCTCTTCAACCCCGTCGAGTTTCCCCCTGAAACAGCGCCGTGGCCGATTCTTGGTTATTTCCCGGGAAAATTTTCAAATGGAGATAACTTCACCGGGACACTGAATCCTTTTATGGCCTTCTGCGTGGACAATCCCAGGCGCATGTTCGAGGCAGGGGCTACCGAGACGGTTACAGTCAATCTGAATTACCCATCTACACCTATTGAGTTCGGATACGTCGTCGACGCGTCATGGATAAAGATCGACGATGTTGTTGACCCTCTTGCAGATTTCCCACCTGAAGCAAACTGCCTTGAGCCATACCGTCTTAATTTCCAGATGCTTTCGACAATAACTGATGAAATTGGTTCCACCGTAGGGGTCAGCATTGAGGTCTTCGATTATCAAGGCCTCAATACAATCAGCACCGTCTCGATTGAATGTCCATCCCTGTTTATTGGCGAGGTCCTTCTAAGCTACTCATCCCAGACTGGTGACGATTCATGGATGTACGAAGGCGAAATAACAAATGAAAATGGTGCTTCAGCAGGTTCGTATCCTGTACTCGCGAGAGCATTATCTCTTGAAAGCGATGGCAATCTTGGTCAGTTATCAGCGTATCAGGTTCGTAATATCGCTGTAACACTAGCTGGTACCGGCAGTCTTATCTGGGCGAAACGGGCTGGGGGATTTTTGGATGATAATGGCTATGGAATCACAACGCTTTCGGATGACTCCACAGTTGTGACGGGATATTTCCAGGATTCAGCGACATTCGGGGAGGGTGAACCAAATGAGACTATCCTGGAAACTGCTGGAAGTCTACATGACGGTGATATCTTCGTAGCCCGGTACAATCCTGACGGCACTCTCGTATGGGCGAAGCGTGCTGGCGGAGCAATTAATTATTTATGTGATTATGGATTTGGAATCACAACGCTTTCTGACGACTCGACAGTTGTGACAGGTGCGTTCTCTGGGACAGCGATGTTCGGGGAGGGTGAACTCAACGAGACTGTTCTGGTATCGGCTGGTGCACGCGATATCTTTGTAGCCCGGTACAATCCCGACGGCACTCTCGTATGGGTGAAACGTGCTGGCGGAGCAACTCATGATTACGGTGATTATGGATTTGGAATCACAACGCTTTCTGACGACTCGACGGTTGTGACTGGAGGCTTCAGGGATTCAGCAGTGTTCGGGGAGGGTGAGATAAACGAGACAATATTAGTATCAGATGGTGGTTTTGATATCTTTGTGGCACGTTACAATCCTGACGGCACTCTTGTATGGGCAAAACGTG
>JAUWTM010000121.1 GCA_030614715.1 Planctomycetota bacterium | reverse complement strand
GACATCTGGGAAAGTTATCACAAGTCCTGGCGTGATTTACAGAGCCTTCAAAGCAACGAAAAATTTGAAGGAGTTACTCCCCGAACTAACTCTAGCTATATTCGGGACCGTACTTGTATGCGAATAAAACGCCTATATCAAGGTATAGATGGTTTCAAGATTTTTGAAATCCATCAAAGGTTCCTTGTTCAGTGTCCACAAGGCTTAGTATTATGTTTTAAAAAATTGGACGATTGTTATCGACCGATGGGTAGGCAAACAGAGTTAGCCCTTGAAATTCCAGAGCAGTTGTTTTTATCCAATATGTCTCCACCTACTATTGCAGTCGCTGGTTACAGGGTTGACGGGATGGGCGCAGATATCTCCGGGGTCCATGTTATCTGCTTGACTCGATCTGGAGATCATGTTGGGCAGGCGTGGCGACATGAGGTTGAAGAACCCCTTAGCTTTCTTCATTCTGATGACCTTGAATTTAATGAGACTGTTACTAAGAGAGTTACGCCGAAGTCTGATAAAGCGAATCCAATGGAACAAACCTCATGACACAATTCCATCTGAATCCAGAGATGTTGGTTTTGGCGAGGGAATATCGGGGATTAACCCAATCGCGTCTCGCAGTCAAATCAAACATTAGGCAATGGAATGTTTCGAGGTACGAGAGTGGGTTAGCGGAAATATCTGACGATCATATAAAGCAAATAGCACAATCCCTAAATTTTCCGTTACCATTTTTTAGTCAGTCTGGTACACGAGCTGGTTTGTTGAGCGGTTGTATCTACCACCGAAAAAGATCCACCATGCCTTTAAAAAAGTTAAAAATCCTAGAGGCTCAGTTGGATCTGATTTATACGAACATCCAACGATTTGAAGATTCAGTCAACTTACCTGATGTAAATTTCCCCCGTTTTGATTTGGAAGATTATGATGGTGATGCAGATATCATAGCTAATAAAGTACGGCAATTTTGGAATCTGCCTTCTGGTCCTATCAAGAACTTGGTAAAGGTGATTGAAGATAATGGTGCAATAGTAAAGCTTCATTCGTTTGGGACGAGGAAACTTGATGCATTCAGTAAATGGCATCCCAAACGTCCACCCCTCATTTTTATCAATTCAGAGATTCCAGGTGACAGACTCCGTTTCAGTTTAGCTCATGAAATAGGACATCTAATAATGCACCGAATTCCGACTGAGACTGCAGAGAAAGATGCCGATAGGTTTGCAGCAGAACTTCTTTTGCCAGCGAATGATATCAAGACATCGCTTTCACCACTTAGCTGGAAAAAATTATCTCATCTAAAGAACTATTGGAAAGTATCAATTGCAGCTTTAATTAAACGTGCCTACGATCTTAAACGAATCAACAAACGTCAGTATGAGAGTAAATTTCAATATCTAAGTAGGATGGGCTATAGAAAGAATGAACCGATATATATCCCGCTTGAGCAACCTATTGTTCTTGCGGAAATTTTCCATGTGCATATCAAACAAATGGGATTTAATCTCGAACAATTATGTGATTTGTTACTAATTAACGTAGATGATCTAAAAATTTGTTACCACACAGAATTATCAAAAATATTACCTGAATCATTTTTCAAAGTAGTTAGTGATAATTAAAGGGAATCTCGAATGAGATGTAGTTGAAACTCATAGCGTACACTCAAATGTAAAAGAAAAAAAACCCGCGACCATATCGGACGCGGTTTTTTTTGCCTGCTGTTCCTGACCGAACGTGGGTTATTCCGGTTTACGTGCGAGGAACAGCGAAACCTGCCAGTCCTGAAAAACCCGCGTGGCGAATTCGAATCCCGCTTCCGTAAGCCATGCGATCTGCTGTTCGGGCATTGCAGGAGTCTCCGTGAACCTGCCGGCCTTTGCGCTGGCGTCGCGAATCTCGTTGAAACGGTCGAGAAGCTCCTCGCCGTTGGACAGATCGAGAATCGCTGATTCTCTCTGGAAATTCCTGATGTTCGTAGCGATCTGCTGTACGGGATCCGGCATCCTCTCCTCGAGGATGTCGCCGTGAATGAACCATCCACCCGGTTCGAGCACCCTGATCAATCTCGTATAGACTTCCCTCAGCGCATTGTGCGGAAGGTGATGCAGGGCGGTGTAGTGCACAATGACGTCGATAGGACGATCGATTACGTCCTCCCATGGATCACGGAAGTCAGCCTTGGCCAGCGTGATCTGGTCCGTGAAATCCAGAAGGTTGTCACGTGCGGTCTCGAGCATCGCAATGGAACCGTCGATAGCGAAGACATGTGCCTCGGGCAGGAGCTCGAGGACCTGCGCGGTCAGGGTTCCGGTACCGCAACCGAGATCGAGGATCGACTTCGGGGATGGTTCAATGGCGTTGAGGATATCGAGCAGCACAGACTGGGTCTGGAAACGAGTGGGATCGATGATCGGCTGGAGGCTCTCGTAATGAGGTGCCAGCCAGTCGAAGAATCCCTGCGACGGGTCAGGTGCTGTAACCTTAGACTTCCTTGATTTCCTCGACGCGTTCACTGTGTTAGTGTCAAAAAGTATTCTCGATGGACAGAAAAATCCATCGATTAGGTCTTTGTCTTCATCCATAATTATTATCACGCGGCAGAATCTGTAGATCCAATCCGCCGGTTTTCTCCTGTATTATTATCGGGTTTCCGGCCGTCATGGTGTTAATCAGATTTGCTGAAAACCCGATGTTTAGAGGGCTTTCAGGCTGATTGGATCCCCTTTGATTCAATACCGGAATATATCAGGTGTATAGATTTAGTCGGGGTGCTATGATGATACATGGCGACTGTGCTACACTGGCGCGCCTATTGTTATGGACGATCAGAAAGAGAAAAAGAAACTGAAACTCGCTCATTCCCCGGACAGCGACGATGCTTTCATGTTCTGGGGGCTTGCGACGGGTGAAGTGGCGGTCGAAGGCTTCGAGTTTGAGCATATCCTGTCGGATATCCAGTCTCTTAACCAGGCTGCCCTGGCAATGAAGTACGACATCACTGCAATCAGCCTTCACGCATACCCGTACGTTGCCAATAACTACGCTCTGATGAATGTCGGGGCAAGCGTGGGGGACGGTTACGGTCCGATCGTGGTGTCCCGGGACCCTCTGAATTTGAAGGACCTTCCGGAGTTAACCGTGGCTATCCCGGGTTCCCTCACTACGGCAGCACTGGTGCTCAGGCTGGCCGTCCCGGGAGTCCGGACCGAGGAAGTGGCGTTCGACCAGATAGGGGACGCCGTTAAGGACGGGCAGGTTGACGCTGGAGTCATTATCCACGAGGGGCAGGTGACCTGGCAGGACGAGGGATTCCATAATGTTGTGGATCTGGGCGTCTGGTGGCAGGAACAAACAGGGCTTCCCCTCCCGCTGGGAGCGAACGTAATAAAGCGTGAACTCGGCGAAGAGGCTATAGTTTTGATTGCCGACGGAATACGTAAAAGCGTAGCGTACGGCCTTGAAAATCGACCCGAAGCTGTCAAGTATGCACAAGATTACGGCAGAAATCTTATACAGGAGAAGGTGGACCAGTTCGTCGGAATGTACGTTAATGACTTCACGCTCGACTGGGGCCGAAGGGGAAGGCTGGCTGTAGAGGAACTCCTTCTAAGGGGAGCCGAGGCAGGAATAGTCCCGAAAATCAGCAGTATAGATTTTGTTGGCTGAATTCAAACCGAAATTATAAGCTATGGAAGAACACACCTGGAATGACGATATCGAGGACGTGGAGCCGGTGATCGACGCTGAATCGCAGCTGCTAGGTGCGCTTGAAACCCTCGATGTTAACCGTATCATGAACTGCTGGAGCGAATCCGACCAGGCAACCCTGATATTCCCAGGTGTGGAAATGGCCAGGGGATCCCAGGCCATACGCATGGCTTGGGTCGATGTAGTCGATCACACCAGCAAACTGAACACAGTCCTGAAGCCGGTAAGTTTCTTCCGATTGGGAGACATGGGTTGGACTTTCCTCAGTGGCACGCTGATGAGCACGCACGGTGACGAAACGTTGTCGGTAGAGGTCTATATAACCAATATCTATGTCAGGGAATCCGGGGGCTGGAAAATCCTGCACCTTCACGCAGCCCCGTCACCGCATCAGCCGTCCTACCTCGAGCAGCGATTGAACTAGCCGTGTAAACAATAACCCATTTGTTTAACTTGAAAGCCGTACAGTTGGAAAGTACCGTCAGTTGCTTTATAATTTATGTTTCCGTACCTGAATAGCCGGGAGGGTGAATTAACGTAGGTTAACCAGACATGTGCTCATCCAAAGACGATAGAACCTCCGAATACAGTGGATCGACCCATATCGTTCCCGACCTCGAGGATATAATGCTCATTCCCCCTAACGGGGAGACGATCGATCAGCTTGCAGAGCATTACGAGCAGATCCTGACGCTCATCGGCGAGGATCCCAGCCGGGAGGGACTCCGGAAGTCACCCAGGCGCATTGCAGAGAGCCTGAAATTCCTCACAGCCGGGTACTTTCAGGACGTGAGCCAGGTTGTCGGGGATGCGATCTTCCATGAGTGCTGCGACGAGATGATACTTGTCAGGGACATAGAGCTGTATTCACTCTGCGAGCATCACATGCTGCCGTTTTACGGTCGATGTCATGTTGCTTACATCCCGAATGGAAAAATTATCGGCCTGTCCAAGATGCCGAGAATTGTAGATATATTTGCCCGGCGTCTGCAGGTTCAGGAGCGCCTGACGAACCAGATCGCAGACACAATCGAGGAAATCCTCGAACCCAAGGGTGTCGGGGTGGTTATCGAGGCGTATCACCTTTGCATGATGATGCGGGGTGTTCAGAAGCAGAACTCTAAAACAGTCACGAGTGCCATGAGGGGTGGCTTCAAGAAGTATTCAAAAACGAGGATGGAATATCTCAGGCTGATCGATATGGGCAGCACCTTCTAGGTCAGTCCTGATCTTTGCTGTCGGAATTCCCGCTTAATTTCTTTATCAGACGACCTCCTTCGAATTTCAGGATGTCGGAGTACATCCCGACCCGCTGTTTTACGCCCTTCATGTAACCGCGTTTCTCTTCCTTTGTGCGATGCGAGACACCCTTCAGGATGACTTCCTTCACGCGGATTTCCCCTTTGGTCCATAGCTCGGTCAGGGCTCTTTCGATACCAAAACCGACCGAGTCCATGTCGAGATTTTCAAGCACCCTCCGTTTGATTGCTCTCTGGCCGGAGAGTGACGGGGTAATAATATGCGCAAGGTCGGTGTGAAGACGTCCGCCTCTGAACAACCCGACGGACATGTCCATGTCACCAGCAGCCACCGGTGCGAGGAGGTCGGTGATGTGATTGGGTTTCAGGCTTGTAAGGTCGGCATCGAGGAAGAGTACAACCTGCTCGGTAGTTGCATCAAGGCCGTCGCGCATCGCGGATCCCTTGCCCTGGTTCACCTCGTTCCTGATCACCTGAATCCCATCCACAGACGCAGCCCGTTCGGAAGTACCGTCCTCAGAGCCATCGTCTACCACGAGAACCCTTCCAATCTGCGGGTGAGCAGCGGCAAGGCCGGCAATTTCGGCTACAGTCTGTTCTTCATTGAAGGCAGGGATTATACAAACGATGCTTGTCTGGTCCGGTTCTGGCATCTACTCATCTAACCTCAAAGTACCGGTGCAGGGGAGTCAATGTCCCGGTGATTTAACAGGAGTCGGAATGCGAATTAACTAGTTCCAGATAGGATGTACGGTGCCATCACCATCCATGATCGGGTTGATAAAGAACTCAATATCGAGCCCAAGACCGAATTCGTAATCGGTGTACACAGCGTCGACCGTATGGATCAATGCGCCTTCCTCGTTAAATGTCTCCGCGAGTATTCTTTGTGTAAGCTGGAACGGACCGGCAGGACCGTACGTGTAGTTAAGGGTAGTGGTGGTGGTATCGAGCTGGTCGCTTGAGCCGAATTTTACGGTCATTACGTGACGGAAATCGTCCTTCGCCACGTAATATGTCGTGTTGAACCGTGCAAACGCCGGGTCAGTCGGTGTTGCCATCAGGACGTAGCAGTCCACGTCATTATTTGTTGCATCCCTCAGACGGTCAAGTTCCATGCTTTCGAGGGTGACAAGTATGGCATCGTTGTCGAAATAGTATGCCGGGGTGCCGTCGATGAAATGAAGCTGGAATGCCGGGATCATGAAATAGATGTCCTTTACCATTTCCTCGGTGATTCTCGCCCCGGCCCTGGTGACGGTTTGCGTGACAGTGCAGTGGTAGTCGCTGATATCGGGCTGTGCTACGAGCTGATCATTTTCGTAGTAGATCATGCCCTCGAAAATTTCCTGTGCAGTGAGGTCGTCTGCGACCGCAGGTGATGAGCTTACCAGTGCAAGCAACAACATAACCGCGATAATCTGAAATCGGTACATTTCATGGCTCCTCGGCCTTTTATTAATTCAAAGTATAGCATAGCATAATTGCAAATACCGCCCTCCCGGCTTCAGGAAGACGATCCGTCGATTAGGAGACTAAATCCGTTATTGAGGTTCAACCGGTTCGTCGGGAACTTCCTCGATTGCACCTGGTGGGGGAGAACCTTCCCACTCAGCTGTGATGAACTGGATTCGTTCTCTCGTTCTCTGGTATGTATCCGTGCCTGGGCTGTAAAGGGACTGGGTCAACAACTGGCGATAGTAGCTGATGGCACGCTCATTGTCACCGAGTTTTTCGTAGATGCGTCCGAGAAGGTAATAGGCATAGTCGAACGGCTGCTCCGACGGTCCTACGTGGTCCTTTTTGTTGAAGACCTGCACGTATCGATCGCGTGCCAGTGAGTAGTTGGACATTGCCTCTTCAAGGTTGCCTTCCCCGGCAGCGATGTCACCGTATGCCTCGTAAATCTGGGCAAGTTCATAGTGGTGGTAATAAAGATTTGATGAAATCCGGACACCCTCGATGAAAGCAGCCTCGGCAGCGGCCCAGTGTTCGAGTCCTGCATCGATGTCGTCGTTTTCGATTACTATTGCACCGAGTGCGCGATGTGATTTTCCGAGCCAGAGATAGAGCTGCCATCGGATCGGTGGTTTCTTGAGAAGCCATTCATCGACAACGAGTGCTCGTTCCGACCAGAAGATCATTTCCTCCCACCGTTCCTGCTCCTCGAGCAGGCGCAGGAGTTCCTTGTAATACTCGACCTTTACGGGGTAGTACTGGGCAGCGGTCCTGTATGAGTTGATCGCCATTTCGTTTGAAAGTATGGCATCCGCGTCGAGTTCCGCGACCAGGCGTTCAAGCTCGATTTTACGCTCCTCGATCAGGGCAAGGTCCTCAATCGTAAGTTCCTCATCCGTCAACCCGGCAATCTGGTTGCCGCGGTACTCAAGTTCGGCTCTCAACTCGACTTCACGCTCACGCGCAAGGTTCCTGCGTGCCTCGTAACCCATCGCGAGGGCATAGAATGTGTCGGACTGGGGATAAAGCAACTGGCCTTCTTCAAGGTGTGTCGTTCCCGCGACTACGTCCACGTAAGTGTTCTTCTTGATCAGCGCGAAGCCGTGGAAGAACTCAGCGCGACCATTGGTCGGATCGAGCTGGTAAGCGCGCCAGAAGAAGTCCGCGGCGACCTGTCCCACGTACACTTTTCGTGCGGCATCGGCGTTTCCATCTATGTTCCTGAGCGCCGCGATTCCTTTCACTACATAGTACTGGCTCTTGAAGTTGATGACCTGTGTGTAAACGCCCCACGTGCAAAGGAAAAGGAGAATCAATACCAGCGGTATCGCGAGTTCGGGACGGAATTTCATTTTGCAGTTTACGTAATGATTATCAGGATAGTCGTGATCGACTTTCTCCGACTGCGGGATTCCAGCGGATGCCTGCGTTGCCCTCTTTCGTCCCTTCTCAGCCTGGAAGGACTTGAACTTGGATACCTCGGGAGTTACAGAGGCGGACTTACGTAATTTTTTCTTCTTTTTCCTTGTGACCGGTTGTTCTGAAGCCTCTGTCTCAATTACGTCGGTTGATTCAGACTGCCACACCATTTTCCTCTCGACCATCTCAGCGATCAGGAATCCCATCGCGGTGAAAATCAGGCAGCCGTGCTGTATTTTATGAAGCGGGAAGCTGAAAAATGCGGTTGCCAGGATGCTGGCGGTTGCCCCGAGTATACCCAGGGCATAGAACCTCCGTGCGGGATCGGACTCATCCTTGATGTAACGGAACCCGTATATGAAAAACAATATGAAGATCAGGGTGTAGAGCGACCAGCCTGTGATTCCCGCCTCGACCAGCATCTGAAGGTGGTCGTTATGGGCGCGGAAGGTCGGGATAACATTGTGGAACCAGTCGTTGAAATTGTAGGTTTCAAGAATCTCGGTCTGGTAGGGCAGGTACTCGACCTCGAAAAAGCCGAATCCACCTCCGAAAATGAGTCTTTGCGGGAACGTTTCCTTATCGGTGAGCATCATGGTCGAAGCGCGCCACATGGTTAATCGATTACGCAGTGTCTCATCGCCAGCGAAGTCTGTCATGCTCTGCAGACGTTCCCACGGTGTGAATGAGAGAGGCGTTTCATCGGTCTCGCGGCTGTTAAAAATTACACCCGTCAGCACGAGAACAACTGCAAGTGCAACGACACCCCCGATCAGCCCGGGTTTTGACACTCTCTTGAAGATCGGCAGCCTTCCCCACATAAAACCGAACAGCACGAACGCGGCTCCGGCGAAAATTCCGAGCCATCCTGCACGGTTGTAAAGCGCGACCATCTCGAACGAGTTGATGGCCAGTGCAACAGAAAGGAAAATACGTAACTTCCTTGAATCGGTACCGAGCAGCATCCCGAGGGCTATGAAAAGCGTCAGCGCAAGGTACTCACCGTAATAGTTCGGATTGGCGAAGAATCCTGCCAGGAGGAAGTAGCGTCCAGCCGTTGGTGTCTTGTAAAAATAAGGCTGCCCGGCGAGGTCATGACCCTCGGGGTAGGTGTCCCTTATCTGGTTGAAGATGGTGAGGGGAAGGTCGAAATACTTCCAGAATCCCCACAGTGTAGAGCAGAGCGCTGCGATGATAACGGTGAGAAGAACAATATCCCGTCGACGTTTGTCCGGTATGTACGCGAGTGCGACGAGGAAACAGGCTGCGAAGGAGATCCACTGGATTACATTTTTCACGGCGGCCAGCCGGTACGGCATGAAAATTACCGTGATGAGCATCCAGGCGATGAAAAGCCAGACGAATGGTGCGATCCTGTTCCGCGGGATGTGCGTGGGACGTCCGAGAAGCCATCGCGCGAGAAAGTACAGGATGAAAATGCACGCCATCGCGAATCCCAGCTGTTCCTTCGGCATGAGGCCGTTACGTTCAAGCTGGTAGTAATAAGCGAGAGGAACGAAAAACTGGAACTGGATCATCAGGTAGAATGGGAAGTTGTCGAAGAAGTCCCACCTGTCCCTTTCGGTGTGGATAAAGTGAATCAGGGCACGTCCCAGGATAAGGACCAGCAGCATCCCCAGGCCGAGAGTGAACTTGTTGATGGTGAATCCCTCAACGGGTGATTCAGGCCAGTTCCATGAACCGTAATAGGTCGAGATCAGGACCATCAGGGTTACAGGCCAGAAGATAAGGCGTTCGATCGTGGCGTTGAAAGACTGGCGTCGTCCGAATATGTATGGATCGATGTCTACGCGCAGGAGGTACGCCACACCAACGATCAGAAGCATGAGCAGTGCCGCTGTCCCCATGTGGAGCCATTCCGGATTCGCGATGAAATCGGCTACAAGCTCCTGGACCCCGATATCTGTAAGAAATTCTTTCACTCGTTCAGGTTATACTATTAATGTTACTGTTGTGGCATTAATTTGCCATGGTTTGACCGGGAAAAGACAGTGATCTATTAAAAACCTGTTGAAACTCCGATGAAACCATGTGCTAGTATAGTCACCTCAGGCCGTTAGTTCCAATGCGAAGCGATGATTATCACATACAATCGCTAACGGGGCTTTAAATGATCAGAGTCAGAGCATACGCGAAGCTTAACCTGTTCCTCAAAATCTACGACCTGCGTCCGGATAAATTCCACAACCTGGTCAGTATTATGCAGTCAGTCGACCTTACTGATGTCCTGGATTTCGAGTTGACGGACGGTGAGGGTATTACACTGACCTGCTCGAACGACCAGGTACCGGTTGACGAAACCAACCTGGTCTGGAGAGCGGCAGCTGCACTCGCAGCCAGGGCCGACAGGGATGTTGGCGGTCTTAAAATACACATTGAGAAGAATATTCCTGTGAAGGGGGGGCTTGCAGGCGGCAGCGCGGATTGCGCAGCTGCTCTTATTGCGCTCAGGGACCTCTGGAAACTCGAACTGGAGGACGGTGCATTGCTGAGTATTGGAGCTGAACTGGGAAGCGACGTCCCGTTCTGTATCATAGGGGGAACGATGCTGGTCAGCAACCGGGGAGAAAGGCTGGAGCCGATGGCTGAGGGGATATCAGCAAGTGCAAAATGCGCAGGCGGCTTCATGCTTGTAGTTCCACCAACGGATATTGAGACACCTGTCGCGTATGGTTTGCTTGATATAGATCGTAGTAAGCAGGAGTTGGATTGGAAAGATATTGCTGAAGACTATTCGTTAATCCGCGACAGCTGGATGAATGCAATCTCCACCGGTGAGTTTGCCATGCTGTTCTGCAATGATTTCGAGACGCCGGTTTACAACGTGTGGCAGGAGCTTGCCGATATTTATAACAACGTCAGAAATCATGCCGGCCATGCGCTTCTGAGCGGGTCGGGATCCTGCATGTTTGCATGGCTTCCCAGTGTTGAAGAGGCGATGCGGGCAACGGAAACGTACAATCCGGTCGCAGGAGAGGTCGCGATCGCGGTTTTTCCCGCTAAATCAGGGGTTGAAATACTGGAATAGCACCTGATTCGGTTCACAAATATCGATACGAGCGGTAAAATGTAAATCAGGACGACTGATGTTGATTCTGCATGACTGGAGGGTTCATCTATGGCACCAGACAAATACCCGGTAGTGATACTTGCCGGCGGACCAACACCTGAGAAGATTCTCGAAGCAGGTGAGACCGAGGTGGAGCGCGCGTTCATCCAGATTGGTGGACGTCCAATGCTTGCCTGGGTGCTCGATGCTCTCAGGGAAAGCGG
Organism: Planctomycetota bacterium; assembly: GCA_030614715.1. Classification (GTDB taxonomy): domain Bacteria; phylum JAJVIF01; class JAJVIF01; order JAPKYR01; family JAPKYR01; genus JAUWTM01. Next base: position 2,669 of record JAUWTM010000121.1, on the reverse strand, counting down.
TATCTGCGATGATATCCTGTGCATTGGAAACCCGGAGCGAATGAAATCGACGTTCGGACTCAGCCCGACAGAGGTCGCACAGGACAAGGGGAGCATGCTAGAGAACTTCATGACCGGCATGGAGCACTTCAGGGAGCATCCGCTCGTGCTGAACGTGACCTGCGACATACCCCTAATTACACCCATTGTGTTGAAGGACCTGATGAGCCAGGTTTCCACGATCGATGCCGAGGTCTATTACCCGATAATCGACGTCAAAATTTTCGATCAGAAATTTCCCGGCGGGAAGAGAACGACACAGCACCTCAGGGAGGGCACGTTCACAGGCGGGAATATTTTCATCATGAATCCGGTGAAGGTCCTTGAGAACCGGGGAAATATGGAATCGGTTATCCGCGACCGTAAGTCACCCGCGAAACTGATCAAGCTGTTCGGCTTGCCCTTCATTTTGAAGTTCGCGTTCAGGCAGCTCGACATCAAGGGGCTTGAGGACAAGGGGACCGAGATACTGGGTGCACGTCTCAAGGCCGTGATAACCCCCCATCCTGAGATCGGGTTCGATATCGACAAACCCGAGGATCTCTCGATGATCCGAGCGATCATGGGTGGAGCGGCCGGGAACCCGGACCCGGTGTCGAATGGGACTCGTGTCTAGCTCTTTGTATACCCCTTTGTCCAGCCCTTTGTATCACGGACGCCCCGTCCGTGAGTATCCGTCCCATGCACGTCCCGTGCATGGTTCAGGTTATAATGTATCTTGACAGACACTAATAACGCTGTTACGTTTACAGCGACGCTGGGGTGTCGCCAAGTGGTAAGGCACGGGCCTTTGGAGCCTGTATCGATGGTTCGAATCCATCCACCCCAGCCAATTAATTTCTGGGAACCAGGCAACAAGATTCCATTAATATATAAATTGGATTGATAACTGGGAGCAAGCATGGCCAGAGAAGGTAAGCATTGCCCTTTGCCGGACACGCATACTAGATTAAATCAGGCGTTTTTATTATTTGAAGATTTAATAGCTGAATATCAGGATCCGGTGAGATTCACAGGTCGTCTCAATAATATGTTGGAGACTCTACGGTCCGTGACTTCGATCCTCAAGAAAGAAAAACACAACTTTCCAGACTTCGAGTTATGGTATGGACCCCATAAAGATAGGATGGGAAATGATGAGGCGATGGTTTGGTTGAAGAAATCTCGCAACCATGTTGTTCACGAGGGGGATTTAAAGAAACATAGCAAGCTTACAGTATCAATAAAAAATAATCTGGATGAAGTTCTCTTTTCTGATGATTTTGATCCCAGTATTCCGCTTAGGGAAGTGGCTAAACTATTTGAAGATAAAGTTTCGCTCAATATTCCATCCCCATATAAAGAAGAAACTGTCATCGAGATTGAAAGAGAATGGATGGTGCCGTCTTTTCCTGAAACTGAAATTGTGGAGCTCCTTATTTATTGCCATGGATTTCTTACCAGCATCGTAACAGATGCACATCAAAAATTGGGCGTCGAGTTGTTGGAATGTTCAGCTAACACATTTGCTCAATTAGAGGATGATTATAGATTCGTTCTGAGAAATAACTTAAAACGGCATAGAAGAATTAATTTTTTATACTCTGATGGTAGAGGATTGAATCCTTGGTCTAAGAGAGTTCAGCTTACTAATGGACAACCAGGCAGTTGGGAAGCATTAGGAAAAGAACTTGTGAAGCAATATGGCAATCTTGAGGATATTAAATCTCTCATTGACACATCAAAGGATAACCTGCCCTTCGGTCAGCTCAGGTTTCATATTGAGTCAGCGAAGCACTTTCTAAAAATAGAAGAGTATTTGCAACAAATTACTTTTCTTTACTTTCCAAACAAAGAACCAATTGTTCTTGTTTTTGATCTCAAACGTAGTTCAGACAGGCACTTCATGTCAGAGCAGATTGCGGAGCAAGTTGAGGCAGCTAATTGTCAGGCAATTATCTATGTAGCTGAGGTTTGGGCTGGTAAGATGGGGCAACCTGGTGAAACTCCAGTTCCTCCACGTTTGCAGGAGGATAGAAAGGCCATGATTTGGATTGTTGCGGCAAATCCTGAAAAGGTTCGGTCCTTTGAAATCGAAATCTTCCGTGATGACGAAGGCAATATTTCTTTTGGGGAAGAACAAGAATCCTCTGATGCAAAGATCCCCTTTCTAACCAAAGTTATGAAAGTTTGGCACAAATGAAAAGTAATTTTGTGCTAAGGACTAATGTATTTGATCCATCAATAACTTGTGGCCAAGTGGTAAGGCACGGGCCTTTGGAGCCTGTATCGATGGTTCGAATCCATCCACCCCAGTTGAATGAAAAAAAGATCCCCTGCTTGTCGGGCAGGGGATTTTTATTAGTCAGAATGGTTTCGTACTGGATACTGATATAGCCTGGAATATTGGGAATTACATATCTCCGGGTTCAAAAATACTTATCATCGTGTCTCCGGAGCCAGTATCGTAATGCAGCACGAAGATATTTCCGTTGTAATCCGATCCTTCAATTCGCAAAGGATCTCCGGTAATTGAAGACGAGTCCCCGAACGAACCTATTTGTGTTCCGACAGAAGAATACTTTTTGACGAGGGGATTGCCAGTCGAGAGTTCATCAAGGATGTAATAATCATTCTGGTCATCCCTTGTG
>JAUWTM010000061.1 GCA_030614715.1 Planctomycetota bacterium | reverse complement strand
TGTCCGTTTCAGCGTATCCGATGCGAACGTACTCACAATCCGGTCCGGCAGGCTTTCATTCAAACTGAACGGCATGCCAGTAGACGACTTCCCACCGATGCCGGAACCGGGAACCGATCGACAGGCACACACATCGGTTTCGTATGGTGACATCAAGTCGGAACTGGACTTCACGTCAAGTGCGACGTGTGGACAGACTAAAAATGATTACACGTCCGGTGTCCTGTTTGACTACTCCGAAACCGACCGACTGAGACTTATCGGCACGGACGGCAGACGGCTTCACAGCACGTACGTGATTTCCCAGTGTCATACGGTCGGTGACGATACCAAACGCTGGCTTGTGCCGGTGAACTGGGTTGACGCTTTCAACCGTCTGAAAGTCCCGACCGATGAAACCGTGTATCTGGAATTCAACGGTGAAACGCGACTTGACTGGAGTATCCCGACGTCCGGGCTGTCCGGCACCGTGTCGCTATTCGACAGTCCGTATCCTGAGTATGAGAAAGTCATCCCGGACGATTGCACGTCACGATTCAGACTGGTTGTGTCAGACACGATAGAAGCCCTTAACGCGCTGTCAGTCGTGGCAACGTCTCAGGATGGCAGGGACATGGTCGTGGTCGATGCGAACGGCACGCTCAACCTGTCGGCACGTGCTGAATCAATGGGTGAAGCGTCCGGTATGGTTCACTGCTACCATCTGGCCGGATCTGATGCCAAGTTCGCGCTTAACGTCCATTACTTCACCGAAACGCTGAAACTGTCAGACGGCAACGGCATCCTGATGTCGAATTCAGGCAGCCTGGAGCCCGTGCGGTTCGACTATCTGGAAACCGACAGGATCGCGGTCGTGATGCCGGTCCGGATCCCTGAGGACTGAATACATATGCGGGATGCGGTCAGCTGGCTGTGTCCCGCTTCTACTATTTATCAATCGAAGGTTAAAGGAGACTACGATGAAATCAGATACAACGAAACTACTGAAACATGTTGACGCGGACGTATGGCGACGGTTCCGGGCATTGTGTGTGGCGGCTGGCATCAACATGGGTCCGGCAATATCGGCGGTCATGCTTGGCGCGTTAATGGGAAAGGTGAAGCTGGAGAACGACCAGGGAGTGTCCGCGAAGTCCAAATCAGGGTCCTGGCACTGGCCGGATGACCGTCTGGAGGGCAAACCGTGACAAGTTCAAGGGTCAAACGGATGGAATACCTTGCACTGCCTGAACGGTCCGACACTCCCGACACCGTTGACTCGACCTGCACTATCCCCGGGACTCTGTCGGTATCGTGGCGGGATCTTACCGACGCATTCCTGGGTGATTATCGCGGAGCGACACAACGGTCCTACAGCGACGCATTTAACCGATTCGTCTCATACTGTGGCATTGACAGCTTGTCGATGGTATCAGGCATGCCCGATGAGGACCTGGTCAAGGCTTACCGTGGCTCACTCCTCGACACCGGACATTCACCGCACACCATTAATGCATATCTGGCAGCAATCCGCGCTTTCTATCGGTTCCTGCACAACTACGTACGCAAGGCACTCAGGACCGGTCAGATAACAGCCTCACGTGCCGGTGAACTGCAACTCCTGATCGAAGGTGTCCTGTCGGTCCGGAAAGTACGTACATCGAACGCACCGGGTAAGCTTCCGACGACGGTCGACCAGTCCCGCGACCTGCTGGCATCGATACCGTCCGACTCACTGACCGACCTGCGCGACCGTGCAATGATTGCCTTGATTATCGGCTGCGGGCTCAGGCGCATCGAGATAGCCCGTATACTCCGGCAGGACCTGGTTAACCAAGGTGGTCAACTCCTACTCAGGATCCAGCAGAAAGGACACCATGCAAAGGACGCTTACGTGGTCATCTGGCCGGACGTTGAACGCGTCATCCGTCCCTGGCTGACTGAATCCCCTTACAAGGACGCTGAATCCCCGTTGTTCCCGTCGCTGTCAAAACGGGATGCAGGATCCAGTAACGGGCATCCTGCAGGACTCGCACTCACTCCCCGGTCCATCTCGCGTATAGTCCGGAAACGTCTCGACGCCATCGGACTCAAGGACCACTCGACGCATTCACTCCGTCACGCGTTCGCGACAATCGCCCTGTCATCAGACGATGTCGAACTCCGCGACGTCCAGCAGGCTTTGGGTCACTCCCAGGTTACCACCACCGAACGATACGTCCACCAGAACAACCGCCTCCAGGGCCTCCCTGAAAAGGCTGTAAACGACGCTGTGTTCAACGGGTTAGAGCCCTGATTCTATATATCCTTATGGAGTATGCGATAATCCCCGTCACCCAGCGGGGATTTTTATCATGGCCCATGCTGTTTCAGCTGCACATCAGGTTTTGCAGCACACTCAGGTCCTTGTAGAACTCTGATATGTCCATCGTATGCAGCCAAGTTCGAATTACATCCAATGTCCCCAGCCAGTTAGGACAATCAGACCCTTCGACCAGCATATCGAAGGGTTTTTTGTAGGTATAATGCAGGTTACGGCCGGGTTAGGAGCACTAGAACTCATTCGCAATTGGCAATACGAACGAATTACTGCACAATGGGACATCCCAGACAATTCTCCAACATTCGACGCTCTCAGACATCCCATACTGTTCGCGTGCTCTGTGTACTCCGACCCATCCCATGACCATATGGACGCTTAGAACGCAATTAACGAAATCAAGCGCTGTTATGTCCTTGTTTTTAATTCATCTCAGTACGAGCCAAAGTTAAGTTACCAGACGGGCAGTATTGAATGGTCCTGTTGAAAGTAGCCGTTTACTTACTTATTTATTTTTATTTTTTATAAATATATCCAATATTGCTTGAAAAATCCTAAAATTATTATATAGTGATTAGTTCAATTATAATTATTCTTAGAGAAGAAGAGTTCCTTCGCTTTAAAATTCTAACAATCTGAGAGGTTCATGATGTCACGCATGTGGTTAATCTTCACGTTGGTATTGATGATTGCATTTGCTGTCGGTTGCTCCGGTGGGGGAACCAGTTCACCTGTCACGCCTGGTTTGAGCGACCTTAACCTGACCAGCGGAAATGCACAAGCGGATCCCACGGAAGGAAATCACTTTCTGTGGGGATTCTGGCAGGTATATATTGATACGGCGTCACTTGAATTCGAGGTCGTGCCCGTAAGGCAGGCCTCCATGCACCTGAATGTTGCCCGGTTGCTGGATAATCATCCGGCCGGGCTATCCGTGAAAGTAAATAGCATCGATATCGGGAAAAGACTCCTGGATTTCGATCTGACGATCACGCATCCGGTACCCGACTCGAACCTTAGAGGATTCGATCTACGGGGAATTTTAATGGGGCCTGGTGACACTATTCAATCCACAATCGAACCGTCGATTATTTACAACGCGCCAACCGGCACCAAACTATTAAATGCCGACGGTTACACGAGATGGTGGAACGCTGTCGAATTTTTTACACCAGGGTTATTCGGTTACGACATTAACAATGTGATTCCCGGCTTCCTGGTACCGACTACAACAATAAATCCCTACAAATACTTCTCTGATCCGTTAGGGCCCTACGATAATGTCATACCGCTTGTTAATGACACTAACCGCGGTACGTTCTCGACCGATACAGATCCGCCATCGGTAACCAGGAACTACCAGGTTCAATTCCCGGTGATCAGCGGGCAGCCGAAACTCGGGTTCCATTACGCGATTGATATAAGTTATGCGTTGCCTAATGGAATTCACCCGACTCCGAAACCGATCGAGGATTTCCCGCCTAACGCAAACTGCAGGGAACCGTTCCATATCGAGGTCAGTACAGAGGGTACGAATGCATTCTACACCAGCCCGGAAAATTATGGTGATGATGTAGTCCTCACGATCGAGGTGTTCGACTGGGGTGCGGCTTCAAATCCAGGTGGTTTAATGGGTGAGATCGATTGTATCACGGTTGAATCACCCACCCTGTTCGACACGTTCACGGTCTGGCCGATTGAGCCGGACGATGGCTCAACGCCATACAGCGCAATCTTCCATCTTACGATTCCGGATGTGCATCCAACGGACGTTACAGATCAGATTGTGCTTGTAACAGTAAATTCAAAGGGTCCGGGCAGTACTTACGCGCCGCCGAACGGCTGGTCGGCATATCCAACCGAAGCAGTTTTGTCTGCATATACGATCGTTGATATTCCCGTCTCGGCATTTATTATTACTGAGACGTGGCTGGACATCCTTTCACCGGACGGCGGCGAGATCTGGGGAATAAATTCTGAGCAGACCGTCACCTGGTTGTGGGGCGGGATCATTCCGTACGTTGATATCCTGCTTTCAGTCGACAGTGGTGATACCTACAACTACACTCTTGCCGAGAACCTGGTAAACACCGGGACATTTACCGTGGACCAGGTAATGGACGTTCCTACTGACGATGCCAGGATAAAGATCCAGAGCACCAATGAGCCGGAATTTTTCGATATATCCGAAGAGGATTTCAATATCGAGGCTACCATCTTCCTGGATATACCAAACGGTGGAGAGGTATTAATGGCAGGCACGGCGGCAGTTATCAAGTGGCTGGCCAGCGATAATATCGAGTCCGTGTCAATCCTGGTTTCCTCCGATTCGGGTGACGACTTCGACAAGGTGGTCGCCATGGCGGTTCCGAACACGGGAGAATTTGTCTGGAACAATGTCCCCGAGGTCTTAATCGGGGACGATAACCGTATAAAGATTTTTGATTCGGCAGATTCCAACAATTTTGATATTTCTGAAGCCGATTTTACAGTCGTACCGAAACCGGATGATCCGATCACAGTGCTCTCACCCAACGGCGGTGAGTTTTATGATTCAGGCAATCCGTTGGATATAACATGGGGAGCTGATTCCTCTATACAAAATGTAAAAATACTCCTTTCCACAAACTCGGGAGCCAGTTACGAAAATGAAGTGATCGCAAGCACCCAGAACGATGGTTACTACAAGTATGCAAGCATTCCATCGTTTGCCGTTGGTGAAACCAACAGGATCAGGGTTGAGGACGCGTCCGATTCTCAGGTTTTTGATGAGAGCAATATGGACTTTTCCGTTCTCGCCGAAACCATAACTGTCACAGCACCCAACGGCTGGGAAAACTGGGATTACAACTCGTTCCAATCCGTTGCGTGGACCAACACAGGTGACCCGGAGACTGTCAGCATTTACCTGTCAAGGACTGGTGGGGTGCCGTACGACGTGATGATCGCGGAGGATATTCCCAATGCCGGCCATTTCGATTTCAAGGTTGGCGACTGGACTACCGATACAGCCCGGGTCAGGGTATTCACAGGTTCGGACCCTGACTCTCCGGACGCATTCGATGACTCTGACAATGATTTTACTGTCAGTCCGTCCATTACGCTGCTCGTTCCAAACGGCAACGAGATTTGGCACATCAATGATGCCTATGACATTGTCTGGGATGCCAGCGCGGCTATCGAGAACTTCCGAATCAGGCTGTCCGATGACTCGGGGCAGGAATATATGTTCCCGATTGTTAATCCAACAGATCTGCATGGCACATACAAATGGACGGTATCACCATTGTTAGAGCCGAAGGCCACGTATCGCGTGCAGGTTGCTGATTTCCTTGCGCCAGCCATATACGATGAATCCGATGCAGATTTCACTGTCCTTCCCGAGAACGAAGCCCAGATACAGGTGGGTTCGCCAAACGGCGGTGAAGAGCTGATAGCCGGATCCGACTGGGAAATTGAGTGGGAAGCAGTACCAAGTATCCTGAATGTAAAGATCGAACTTTACAAGGATGGTGGTGCTTCTTATGTACAGGATATCACAAGCGGCGTTCCGAACGTTGCGCCATACACCTTTATCTGGGACATTGACTCAGTACTGGTGCCCGGCTCCGACTACAGGCTTAAGATTCTGGATGCGGCCAATTATTCAGTTTACTCAATGAGTGATTCAAGCTTCACCATCGATCCGCCTGGGATAGCCCTTTTAACCCCGGTAGGTGGTGAATCCTGGGAAGTCGGCAACCAATACCAGATCACCTGGGATGCCTCCAAGAGCATCGCCAGTCTTAATATTGACCTGTCGGTGGATTCGGGATCGACTTACCCAATATCGATCGGCTCCGGAGAGACCAACGATGGAACCTGCTTATGGACAATACCATCCGGAGCAGATGGAACGCAGTGTCGAGTTAGAATAAAGGATCCCGTATCCAGTGCTGACAGCATATCGGATGCCAACTTCACGATCCTGAGCAAAGGTATCTCGGTATCGTGGCCCAACGGCGGAGAAACCTGGCAGATAGACTGTCCCGAATCCGTCCTGTGGACTTCGGTGGGCGGAATCAATTCTGTGGATATCAGCCTCCTCGTGGACTATGGTTCGGGACCCACTGAATCTGTTATTGCCTCGAATGTACCCAACACGGGTACATATTTCGTGGTTGATATCGGGCCTTTCCTTCCTTCCGTGGAGGATATGAACGGCTGGGACATCGATACCGCGAAAATTCGTGTCACATCGCATTCAGATGCGGATGTATTCGATAAATCCGATGGTCCGTTCGAGGTTCCGATAACATTGGGGCTCCTGCATGACTGGAACGAATCATTCAAATCAACGTATGCTGCAGTAGCAGTCGATCTTGACAACGACGAGTTGTATGACAGCATCGATACGGGGGTCATGCAGGGTGTTGAAGAATGGCTGGGAACGGTTCCTGATCCAATCAATTCCGAACCCGTCGTAGAGGTGCAGCACGCAACCGGTCGGGACACCGACATCGACGGATTCTCGGATTACTACGAATTGTTCGGCAACGATACTTTCGATCCGTACGGCCTGATACCGGACATGGACGGGGATGGCCTGATAGCGCCGCTGGATAACGATGATGACGGAGACTTTATCAATGATGGTCAGGCTGTAGATTCGGACCAGGACTCGATTCCAAACTACCTTGAGTATTATGGGTACACTTACGACTGGTTATCAGGCTCATATTACTTATGGAATGGAGATTACACGCAGGAGTATTTCAAATCCGATCCCATGCAGCCGTCTACCGATGAGGACCCGTACTCCGACAGCATGGAGGTATCCAATCTTTACATGGATCCATCGGTGTTGACGCCGGGTAATCATCCCATGGTACCTGCGTACCCCAGTATAGTTGTTTTGCTGGAGGGTTACTCATACATTCCGATTGAAGATATCACTCTGGAGAACGGAGAGACGATAACCCACGAGGATACAGTTGAACATACGACAAGCACAGAGAATTCCACTACGGATTCGAAAACAGATGAAATCAACTGGGGTGTCGAAGTCTCAGCTACAGTTGAGGCCGGATTCCTTTCCGGTGGTGGATCGGTAACTGCCACCGCAAGCGCCGGTGGCAGCCACTCATGGACTCATGAGTCGACCTTCACACAAGGTACATCTGATACCGTTGGTACTACTGATTCAAACAGCCGGAACTGGTCGGAAGCCACTACAACGAATCCAGCCGAGGCTGCCTGCATGAAGTTAAATCTGAAGGTCTATAACCAGGGTACAGCCGTCGCTGCGGACATTAATCCTACATTTACTCTCAAGATCGGGGATATAAATGTCGCGACCATACAACCCCCTGAGACTTTCGCAATAAACGTTCTGGCCCCCAAATGCGTATATCCTGCACAGACTGGAACGTACTGGGTAGTTGGTGGAGCTTATGGCACAGACGATGCCATTGTGTTGACGCTTCCAGAATTACAGGCTCTTGAGATGGGTGCCCCGATAACGATCGAAGTAACCCAGATCGATATGAACGTATACGGTAAAAACGAGCAGGGTTTCTGGGAGAACCTGGGTGACTGGAACCAGTACATGGCGAGAACCGAAGCAGTCTGCGCACATGTTTTCATGGACGTGGGCGACGGCCACCAGATGGACGTCATGGTCTACGCGGACAACGAACCGTCATCTCCACTCGTGTTACTCGGAGACGCAATTGTCTGGGCGGGTGGCGGCCGTAACAACCCGGATACGGGCACAGCGGAGGTCCAGTTCTTCCAGGCGGACGGCACGTACGGTTATGCTCCAATCGAAGGATGGCTGTTCATACTCGACATGGCTACAATCCAGAGTTACAACGATGCTTACAATGCCGGAGCTACAAGCGTCATGGCGACACCGTTGAGTCCCAATAGCGTAATCCAGGCACTGGCACCGCCAACCTCACCCAACCCGGATATCCACTATGCTGGATTTACCCCAATCGGTGCTGGTCCGTATAACGGAGTGCATGTATATGTGAGTGCATATGCCGATTCCCCTGGTGAGCTGACTGTGCTTTATAAAGTTGACGCTGCCGATCCAGGAACAGCAATGATCTGGAACGCGAGTGCGATGCGCTTCGAGCTGGGCTTGACGGACTACGCGTCAACCGGTGATGAATTGATTCATGCAAGAAGCCCCATCTGTGATTCACCAGCCTATATTGCCGGCACACTTGATGGTTTCTGGGAGAATGAAGTATTAATAAGCGATTACGCGCCTTAAAAAGGCGTAATTATTGAAAAATGTCAACCAATGGGAGTTAAAGGACCTGGAGGAGATACAATGAACATTCAGATAATACACAGGATACAAACGATCATCGTTTTACTGATTTCATTAATGCTTCTGACGGCGTGCAGTGGAGGCAAGATCATCATACTGGATGAGATCCAGGGGCAGGGAGCCCTCGATGAGAACAGCGCGACCGATTACACGGTTCGGACTATCGAGGGAGCCGTAATGGGCTACGCATGGACGGTGGATCCACCGTCCGCAGGATATTTTTCAAATGCGGACAATGTAACGAGCACTATTCACGCTTACGAGGTGACCAGCGATACCGATGTCCTGATCTGCGTCACGGCGACAGGCAAGGTCAAGACTCCGCCATGTATAGTGACACGGGACGTGACGATCGAGGACACGAACGAAATGCCTCATGCTGCGGCAAGCCTGGACAAACCGAAGATCGGTCACGGGCAATCGGTGCAGTTTACAAATGCATCCACCGATCCCCAGGGAGAACCTGATATCGTGCTGTATGAATGGGATTTCTCTTATGACGATTCGGATGGTTTCTGCTGTGAATGCGTGGACTGCGATCCCAGGCACACTTTCGATGAACCGGGCATATATCCGGTGCAGCTTCGAGTGACCGACATCAGCAATATCAGCGATATGCTGACGCTGCCACTTGTCGTTGAAGTTGTAGAAAACTACGCACCAACCGTCACGGACGTGACTCATACGCGCACAACGAGCCAGGCAGGGAATGAAAACGAAGCTGTTCAACTCGAGGTTGAATTTGTTGACATGTTCCCGCCCGACGATACTCACACGTTCCTGTGGTCATGCGATTATGGATTTTTTGATGATCGCAGGATCCAGGCGCCATTGTGGTATCCTCCGGACGAACCGGTCGATTGCGATATTAACGTGGTGGTTACCGACTGGTACGGATTAACCGATGCCGGTCTCTGCCACCAGTGGGTGACAGATTTCCCGGTGATCGCGAATCCATCGGCAGCGGGGAACGTAATTCCATCACAGGATCTGCAGACAGCTCTGGACGGTACGATCAATCCATCAGATTGGATGTTCCCGAACCATCTGGGTGACGGGAACGTGGTCTTTATGAGTTACTGGGCGACCTGGTCGGCAAATTCCATGGCTGGGATTCCACTGCTGCTCGACGTTTACGAGTTGTATAAGAACGACGATTATTACCAGCTGATGATCAATGAGAGCGATCCGCCGTCAGAGGTGACCAACTACGTTATCCTGAATGGTTACCAGGTTACCTATTGGCCGCTGGATACAGATGCGTCGTACTTCACCAGGACACGAGGCTGGAACGCAGGCGTAAGCGAGATTCCGCAGCATGTGGTATTCGACCGTGACGGTCGTTGCCGCTGGGCGGAAGTCGGGCAGCTCACATGGACAATCGAGCTGCAACTGGCGATTGAAGAAATGCTGTAAATTCCGGGAGAAGAACCAGATTAAAAGCCCTTCAGGTTCATTACTGAAGGGCTTTTTTATTCGGTCTGGTGAGGGAGGATGGGCAAGAAGCATTGTTAGATCCTCGTCATTCAGCGCGTCGAACGCACCCGGGAAACTTCCCACGACCATCGATCAGTCTCGCGACCTGCTGGCATCCATCCCGTCCGACTCACTGACCGACCTGCGTGACCGTGCAATGATTGCCTTGATAATCGGCTGTGGACTCAGGCGTATCGAGATAGCCCGTATACTCCGGCAGGACCTGGTCAATCAAGGCGGACAACTGCTACTCAGGATCCAGCAGAAAGGGACATCACGCAGCATTAAACGACGCCGTATTCAAGGGTTTGGAGCCCTGATTCTTATATCCTTATGGAGTACGCGACAATCCACGTTCACCAAGCGGGGATATTTAGTGTTCCCGTAACATACTGCATCAGCTGCACATCAGGTTTTGCAGGGCTGTCAGGTCCCTGTAGAACTCTGATACGTCCATCGTATGCAGCCAGGTTCGAATTACATCCAATCTCCCCAGCCAGTTTGTTTAAAACAATCTCCGGTTTTCTGCCGGAGCTTTCTTTATACACCTCGGGGACATTTTAATTTTATAAATACACTCCAGCCTGCACAGCCATAATCATGCTACAATACTCGCAAATGATCAGCCTGTATTAATACCTCTGGAGGTGGCATATGAAAACCAGGACCCTGAATCTATCGCTATCAGTCTCATTCATTTTCCTGATTTTGATCTCCTTCGCTGTTACTGGAAGTACTCGCACTCAACAAATCGCAGGCCCTGCGGACGACACGTTTGAGAAAGAATCACCTTTTATAAAGGACACGGTACCAGTTGTCGAACCAGAAGCCAGCCGTCCTGGGATGACTCAGATGCCTGAACTTGACCTGTATGCAGCCCCGGACAGTTGGGTGCACGTGTGGGGAAATGATATTGGTGGTCATGCCAAGGAGATTCACCAGCAGGGCGAATCGGTTTATGTTCTATATCGCGAGATAACCGATTTATATCTCAATGAAGGCAGGTTCCTGATTGAAAAATTTGATAAGTTCGGTACTCCTGTAGATTCACATGTGATTTTCCACGGCTGGGAAAATGTTAAGGAGCCATCATTCGCTGTGGATCACAATGGAAACGTGCGGATCGCATACGATTATGTGCCGGATCCTGATGTAAATTCCAACGATCCGGGTGTAAACTCAGACGGTGTTGTTTACAGTTGGAATCTGGACCAGACCAGTACAAACTGGAGCTTCGAAGTCGCGGGGGAACAGGATGATAACTGCAACGCAGTAGCGGTAGACAGTGCAGGTTATGTCTACATTGGAGGGGAGTTCTCGCATTTCCTCGATTTTGACCCGGGCATTGAATACGACGTGAAAGTCAGCAATGGTGAGAAAGATGCATATCTCATAAAACTGGCGCCGGATGGGACCTACCAGTGGGGTTTGACATGGGGCGGCACTGGTAGTGATGGGATCTCGCATATAGACATAGATGCTGGCGGCACTATATATGTTAAAGGATTTTATAGTGGTGAGATCGACTTCGATCCTGGCAGCGGTGTCGACCTGCACACGGCGGAAGGCGGATTCGGTGAAACTATTATGTGCAGATTTGATACCTCTGGAAATTATCTCGGCTTGATGGACTGGGATCTTCATCCTCTGAGTTTTACTCCCATGGATAGTTCGGGAAATTTTTATCGGTTTGGTTCACTGTCCGGTATAGAAGATGTGGCACCCGGGTACGGGGTCTATGAGCTGAGTCAGGCAAACGGGGATATGTTCATATGCAAACTGAACCAGTCGGGAGATGTGATCTGGGCACAACAGTGGCAATCCAGTACCTTCACCTCCGTCTATAAGACGCTTAACACGGATGAAACCGGGGCGGTTTATATTACAGGCTGGAGAAGGCTCTCCGACCCTGGAGGGCAGTTTGATCCTATCGATCCAAGTCGTGAAATGTTCCTTCGCAAGTATGATTCTTCAGGGACTTTCCAGTATGAGACAGTCTGGTTTGCAGAAAATGGGATTGGTCCATTCGAAATTGATGCAAATGAAGACGGTAATGTGTTTATCACCGGATGGCTCTTTGGTGAGGTTGATTTTGCCAACGGTCCAGGCATCGACAAACAGACGTCGACAGACACGTCTTGTCTATTCGTACTGAAGACAACACCGGATGGTCTGGTAACGGGTGAACTCCCGGAACTCCGTATAATCGATCCCTCAATGGATCAGCTGATACAGAGAAGGATCATCCAGGTCGAGTAGTTGGTTCAATAATGAAAATTCCCTCAATCCTGCGGGATTTCATTGTTGCTCACGTATTTGCAACGATACCAAATGTCCTTTTATACCCAGTACTTTATAGTCTGTAGAATGCCTTGCGGACTTTTTCAGCTGATTATAAATTTAAAATAATAAGTTCTTTCTTTTATCCTGGCTCCCCAGCCAATGAAGATAAAAAAAATCCCCCGTACGTGAACGGGGGAGTATTTTTTTTATTTTTACAGCCTGATTTACCAGCAGCCGTCCGCTCGGTACAAGGTGTAGAAGATATCGTAACCGCCGGTTGAATCAATATTAAATGGGCTTACCGAACACTGAACGCTGGGCGCGAAATTAACGTCGGTCCCATGGAAAGTCCCGACAACATGCACCGAGCCATTGATACCCCTTGCCATGCCATTTGCTGCAGATTGTGTCGGCAATTCGTACGAGCCCCAGGTCCTTGCCCAAAGATAATTGCCGTTAAGATCGAATTTGCTCAGGAATGCTGACAACGAAGGGTACAGGTCTTCACCTGCGGTCGGATCGAAATCTGAGTTCCCTGCCGCCCCGGCAGCCCTTCCACAGACATAGATATACCCGCTGGGATCGTAGAGGAGTCCCCTTCCTCCTTCCATATTATCACCACCCCAGGTGTTCACGTAGAGGAAATCGCCTGTCGAGTCAAACTTGCTGAGGAAAACATCATCTGAATCTGCATAACGGATGTCGTCGTCAATTGGATCAGGATCGAAATCGACATTAATGTCTGCAAAGATGCCGGTGACGTAGATATTTCCTGAGGAATCGACTGTGACATCCTCGCCTGAATCTGTATCCATCCCGCCCCAGCTGTGCGCCCAGAGGAAATCCCCCGTACTCGTTCGCTTGCAGAGGAAAACATCGGAGAATCCCTCTGAATTCTCAGTATCACCAGTCCCGTCCGGATCGAAATCCACGGTGTTTTCAAACGATCCGGTAACGTAAATACTTCCTCCTGACTCAGCAATACCACCAGCGTTTTCAACTCCCGTACCACCCCACGTACGAACCCATGTCTGGGTATCGCTGGAATTGAAATGGTTAATGAAAATGTCCTGCTGTCCTACCGCCGAAGCATTATCGGTACCGGAACCTGGATCGAAATCAACATTGGTTCCTGTGAAATAGCCTGTTACATATTTATTCCACCCGCTGTCAATTACGATGGAAGTTGCACTGTCACTTGCACTCTCACCCCATGTCCAGGAGCCAAAGTACCCTGCATCAGTGTCGAGTCTGGCCATAAAGGCGTCGGTAGCGATAGAGGTTTTGTATGCGGTGTCAGTGACGTCCGGGTCGAAATCAACGGTACCGTTGAATTCACCTACCACGTAAATATCGTTGCTGCTGGTAATTGCTATATCCCTGATCACGCAGGTCCCGGTATTTACGGGATAGAAACCTCTTACCCAGTCAACGCCATCAACGTCGAATTTCACAATCGCACCGAAACTCCATGAACCGCTGATCCTGATTTCACCCACTGCATAGTAGTTCTGTTGTCCGTCGTAGGCGACAGCATATCCGAAATCATCCAGGTTCGCCGACCCACCATAGGTGTACGCGAAGCCATCCAGGTATTCCTTGATTGTAAAACTGAAGTCCGAGATGTCCTCGGCGATTGCATAAGTGTCTGACTTGATTCTGACTTTCACCGTACTGAATGGGTCGTCTGGAACCTCCCACAAATACGAACCGCTGTCCGTGACATTGTTTTCGATGACATTTATGTCTGAAACGAAATCATCCTTTGAATAAGACAGGCTGACCGTGCCGGACATGTTATCTGACGTCCAGGTGATCTCCTGGTCAGATAAAGCCTCCCACTGTTCACCACCGTTCGGGGATGTCAATTCAATCATCGGCTGAAGTATGGAGAAGAAACCATCTGAGCTGTCAAATAAGGCTGGAAAAAGGACACTCGCGACTCCAACCTTGACAGTATCGGAGACATCGAACGGCACTTCATCCAACTCGTAAACCCCGGTGTTAGGAACGTTCGACGCAAGTGTGATCGGATTTGAAGGATTGTCATCTTTAAAGTAGTAAATGTCGACTTTGCCCGGGCCATATGCAAAATCCCATTGTATGATTTCCTGCGATTGAACGATCCATTCCTCTCCGCCATTCGGCATGGTAACTTCGACGTACATTGCCAGTTCAACAGGCTCCACGTGGTACACGATCATGTCTGTGAAGGCCAGCGGATCAATGCCTGCACTGTTCGGGATGCCGAATGGATTGGTATAGTCTTCAAAAGGATATTCGACTGTCAGGTATATGGGGAAATGCCCGGAGCCGCTCAGGTTATCGGCAGGTACTGAAACCGAATATTTATGCTCTTGTCCAATCGATGAGACCGGGGTCATCTCATCGGTATTTAATATGTACGGTGCTGAAATGATCGGGCTGTCGATCGTAATCTGGTAATTCTCCATTACACCGCCGGTTAGTGATGAGCTCCAGTCGAAGATACGGGCATTCAAAACGATATAACCGCCATTATCAGTTGGAGATGTATACCAGGCATTGGACGTGGTTCCACACCTTGTAGCTAAAGCTTCAGTGCAGTGTGCGGGATGATACATCGGATCTCCGCCTGCCCAACTCGCCACAATCGCATATCCGTACGTAATTCCTGGAACAGGTACAGGAAAATTAATCTTATACCTCCTGGTGTTGCTGGTGCCGTGAAGAAAATAACCCACTGAGGGTCCGGTTCCCAGTAAATAGTCATTGACATTGGACGTCGCGTCCAATCCGTCGGCGAAATATTTGTACTGGTTAACCGTCCCGGTTCCCGTGAAAGTGGACGTAGCGAGTAATCCGGGTGTGTATCCGCAGATTCCGGGAGTAGTAAATTCTGTCGGATTAAACCAGCGGGTGAAACCATCATAATTGGAGAGCCACTGGTCCGTGCCTTCAACGGGAACCAATAGATCGGGATCGCCGTTAAGGTTATATGATCCGTTACCGATCAGTATCCCGCGAACATCGTAGCCGACGAATTTCTCGTTATCCAATGGGTGCTTGATTGTGATGTCCAGCTCCACATTGACTGATCCGGTCACCGGAGTTGCACTAAAGTTACTTATCGATACACCCGCTGGATCCAGGTTGAGGAATTGAACTACATTCAAAGCGAACATCATCGAGCGGTTCGGCACGATCTCGACACTTCTCGATTCCAGATCCAGATGAAAATCGTAGTATCCCCAGAGTTGGGATTGCGATTGAACGGCAGATTGTCTGTTCTCTTCAGGTTGCGATGTGAGATCCTGAAATGTACCCGGATCTGTATCGGGTAATGTTGGACTGGACCTTCCTGCACAACCCAGCATTACAATCAAAACTATTACGATCAGTAACGAACCCTTATATCCTTGCATGACAACTCCCACTAATCCAGAATTTTTTGGACTGAACTCGACCAACACACGCTTGACAGCGGCTCAGACAACAACCCTCCTGAGAGGGATTGTATGTTATCCAACAGCAGTATACAAATAGTATACGTGTGGGATGTATCAAACCTGCGAACGCTGCTTTCAGCCAATTTGCTGGATTTCCCGGCTTTTTCGAACGTGGGGGCTGTTATTTTTCCAGGCTGGACAGCCAATCAATAAATGTAGGACTCCGCAATTTACGGATCGTGGTGCTTGAATATTTTACCCGGACCACCTGACCCTGACGTTTTATTTAACCATGCAAACATACTCTTGGCGGCAATTAGTAGCCTTGAAATCCAGCAGAGCGGGACTTTCTCATAACAGCTCCCGAATATTTCATTCGAATTCTGATACAATTATGCATTCGCTTGGATTACAATGAACTCATGCGCAGGGAGGGAACATGACAACACCTCTTATCTCGATTATCTACTTCCTCATCGCGGCACTTCTCGGGGCATTGGGCCAGTACCTGTATAAGGAAGGCGCAGGAAAAGCGAACGGCTCATTCTCAAGCTACATTCTGAATCCACAGATCCTTGCCGGCGCGATCTGTTACATCGCCGTGATGGTGTTATTCATCGCCGCTTTCAAGCGCGGGGGTTCATTAAGTGTTCTCTACCCCATATATGCGACTACATTTATCTGGGCGGCTGTTATCGCCCTCGTTACTTACAGGGAACCGATCCATCCCGCCAACATCGGGGGAATGCTACTGATTATCGGCGGCATGTACCTGATGGGAATGGGGAAATAGAATGGAAAACGGCAATCAAACCACATTTCGTCGACCTGTTCCCGCGCGTAAGCTCGGTGCATCGAAACGCCTGACACTCTGGCTCGTCTCGACAGGAATCACCCCGAATACTATTTCGGTGTTAGGCATGGTAGCCGGAATATTGGCCGGTGTGGCATTCGCGGTCACAACGATTCAAGGATTTGAACGAATCGCGTTCCTGATCGCCGCCGTGCTCATGCCGCTACGGCTGATTGCCAACATGATGGATGGGATGGTCGCGGTCGAAACAGGTACGGAATCGCCCGTTGGGGAATTATTCAACGACATCCCCGACCGCGTATCAGATGTCGCCATGTTTATTGGTGCGGGATACGCGGTCGGCGGCAATCCGGCACTGGGTTACATTGCGGCCTGCCTCGCGGTCTTCATAGCGTACGTTCGGGTCGAAGGAAAGGTGGCCGGCGCTAAAATGGATTACTGCGGTCCCCTTGCTAAGCCGGCGCGTGTTTACGCAATGATTGCCATTGCGTTTTACTGTTTCGCGGCCCCGACAGCATGGCAGCCTGCATTCGATTCCCTTCCCGGCTGGGGATTGGTCGCCTTCGGCCTCTCTGTGATAATAATCGGTGAAATCTGGACCGCATTACGCCGGATTTTGAGGATCGCAAGTGATCTGAGAGGTTCAGTGAAATGACTGACGCAATTCGCGAACGACTCTTCGGATTTGGAAATGCTTTTGATCATCCGTTTACCTTTTGGGCGGTTGTTGGAATTGTTGCCTTAACTATACTGGCCGGCTTGCTCATATACCTCCTCAGGGTCACAAAAACCATCTCTGAAGAGCGTTACAGGGACACCATCAGCCGGTGGAAACCTTGGATCCCGCTTATCCTTTGCATTCTGGTTCCAATCCTTGCAGGGGCTGCCTGGACAATCCTGGCTGTTGCCCTCTTAAGTCTTGCATGCTACTCGGAATTTGCACGCGCGACTGGTATTTTTCGCATGAAAAGTATTACCGCTGTAGTTGTTCTGGGAATCCTGGTGCTGACCTTCGCGTCCATCGACCACAACGACCGGTTATTCTTCGCTGTTGCACCCCTGACCGTAGCATTGCTGGCAATAATCACGATTCCCTTCGACCGTCCAAAGGGATACGTCCAGCGTACCGCACTCGGGGTGTTCGGTTTCCTTTTATTCGGATACTCACTGGGCTATCTCGGCAATATCACCAATGATCCCAACTACCGTCCGATCCTGATTTTGATCTTTCTCGGGGTTGAAATGAATGACGTCTTTGCGTTTACCGTCGGAAGGACTCTTGGGCGTCGTAAACTTTTAAAAGTAACAAGCCCGGGAAAGACGATAGTCGGTTCCCTCGGGGCTTTAGTCCTGACAACCACCCTGGTGGCGGTGCTCGCGCACTATGTTTTCCAGGGCACTCCCGTTGACAGGCTCCCGGTGTTAATTACTCTCGGTATCATTATCAGCGCTCTTGGCCAGTTGGGCGACCTCGTCCTGTCTTCCATCAAGCGCGATATCGGAATTAAGGACACGGGCACGATTATCCCCGGTCACGGCGGGCTGCTCGACCGGTTCGACAGCATGATGCTGGTTCCTCCGGCCGTGTATCATTTCCTGTCCCTGCACCTGGGACCCCTCGGTGCCACGGAAGCGGCAAGAATTTTTACAGGTGGCTGAAATTGGAAAAATGGAAGCTGAAACCTTCTGGCGATCTCGGGCTTTCTCCCATCGAAAGATACAGGAGTCTTAAACGCGAAAGCGGCCTGGTCGAGACTGTCCTGCGTTTCTGCTGGTGGACTACCATGCGGTTTTATCTGGCGATTTTCCACCGCCTCGAAGTTAACGGGCGTGAAAATCTGCCCGTTGAACCGCCCTACATTCTCGCCTCTAACCATTCGAGCCATCTTGACACGATGGTCCTCGGCTCAATCCTTCCATCAAGGCTCCGCAATCATGTTTTTCCACTTGCCGCCGGCGACTTCTTCTTCGATAAACCCGCAAACTCAGCTTTCACGGCCCTGTTTATTAACGCTCTGCCAATATGGCGGGATAATTTCAGCGAGGACGATCTAGCGATCCTGCGCAAGCTGCTTATTGAAGAAAAATCGATTTTTATTTTATTTCCGGAGGGTACCCGGTCCCGTGACGGGAAAATGGCTATGTTCAAGCACGGAATAGGCATGTTCGTTGCCGGGACATCCGTGCCTGTGATCCCGTGCTATCTCAAGGGAGCATTCGACGCGTTTCCGTACAACCGTGCCCTGCCCCGATTCAGTAAGCTGTCGCTGAGTATCGGGGTACCGTTGAATTTCAACTCTGTTTCAGATGAAAAGGACGGCTGGAGCCAGGTTGCCGCAGACGTTGAAGCATCAGTAAGACAACTTATGGCGACAAACCAGCAGCAGTAACCAGTCATTGAAGCTTAAGGAGTTGCGTACCTGCACCAAACGACAATGATGGTAAGGATGATGAAGGGCATGATGAAGAAGTGCCCCTTTCGCAGGATGCTGGAGAATAAGGACGCCGGAACAGACGATCTTGTTCAGATAAAGGCATAACGACCCGGACAAATCAACCTGACAATCCCACCGTTAATTTGCCTGACTTATGTGATTGCTAAAAACACTGGAATTATATTCCGGTGTTTTTGTATTTTCTGGATTGGACCTTACATTAGTTGCATTTG
Source organism: Planctomycetota bacterium (assembly GCA_030614715.1). Taxonomy (GTDB): domain Bacteria; phylum JAJVIF01; class JAJVIF01; order JAPKYR01; family JAPKYR01; genus JAUWTM01. The sequence continues at coordinate 3,230 of JAUWTM010000061.1, read as the reverse complement.
ATAACCCCGTTTTGTTACATTTAATTCAGGTGAACTATTAATATGAAAACACTAAACACGGTAATAATTATCAGCCTTTTTCTGATCGTCGGATTCGGATGCTCCGGGAACCCGGTCGAACCATCGAATCCCGCACAAAATCAGGGATCTGCTGAGGATCGAACCCCCAGCCAGTCACACCAGTTGATGGGTTACAGCCTGGTTACGATCGACACACAGTCAGGAAACATTGAGGTCGTGCCGCTTCGCAACACCGAGGTCCATCTGAATGTTACAGGAACTCTGAACGCTACGATGGGTGTCGCGGCTGCGGGTGTGCCGGCCGAATCCGATCCCCCAAACGGCTACATCGTGATGGACGTAACCCTCACGCATCCGTTCGGCACAAAACCGCAACTCGCTGGATTCGATGTCACGGGAACCCTGATAACACCGGGATCTCTTATAGTTGGTCCACTCGTTTTTGCTGATCTTGATGAAACCCGTTTGGTGAACGCCGACGGGTACACGCGCTGGTGGAACCCGACCGAGTTCACCGAACCAGGCATGTTCGGATACACCCACGGTATCCTCGCAAACACTGGTGCATTGGAGCTGACAGCAACCGTAAACCCATATAAATATTTCGCCGATGTTCTCACTGCCACCAGCACAATGGCCGACGTCCGGAATACCGCGCTCGATGCCGACGGCGGGAGGGGAATTTTCACCGCAGGGACGTCCAACACACGACGATACCAGATTCAGTTCCCGATGAATCCCGGACCGCAGGTGCAGTACGGCTATGCGGTCAATGCATCGTGGTCCGCACCGGCCCCCAATCCGCCTGTTGAGCTTCCCGATGATTTCCCGATCGAGGCAAACCAGCCTGAAGCCTTCGCGATTGTCATGGCTGAGAAAATAAACACGCTTTATTATCATGATGTATGGGCAACTGGTGGCGGGACTCTTCGGATCCAGATAAATGTCCACGACTGGCAGGGACAGTTCAACGGAAACCTGGCTGGTGAAATAGACACCGTGCGAATTTTCGCTCCCGGTTTAATGACAGGCGGGGTCGATGCAGTACTGCTCGATGAATCACCCACCAAGGCCCGGTATATCGCTGAATTAACCGGACTGGTGGAACCAGCCGCCCAGGGTGAGCATTTGATTATTTGCCGGGTGGGTTCAACGAATGGATTGTTCGATCAAACCGGAGCACCTGCTCCTGGCGGGAATGTCTTCGCCTGCCAGGAATTAATTGTAAATGTCGGCGATCCAGCCGGTTGTCTAAACGACGATGGTGATGAGCCCTTCACAATTGAGTACGGCACTCCGGAAGCAGGAATAGTGTGCGATCCTGACGATCCCTTGGATGTTTTTGATGCTGTCATAGCCCCGGGATTCGAACCGTCCGGCACTATAACGCTTTACAGCGACACGGACGGGATAGTCCTTGCCCTGTATATTCATGATGATATTTTCGTTGGAGAGGAGCTTGTTGTAGATGGCTCCGCGTCCTTTGATCTGGACACCATTGATTATCCGAACAACGTACTCCAGATAGTGGTTCTATCCGAGCTTCCCGACTTAATCTGCCACTATGTTCTTGACCTTTCCGGTGAACCTCGGGACGTCCATCCGAACGATCCCCAGGATATCTCACCTGAGTGGTTCCTGTGGCCTGACTTTGTCTGGATGCATGAAGGTAATGCTTATTCAATGGGTGCCCATGGTGCTTGGGTACATGACATGACCGATATAAATAACCCGGTTAATATCGGGGAGACACTTTTCAGGACTGGTCGCATGATCCAGGCTGATTTTGTGTATCCCTATGCCTATTACGTCGGAGAAGAACTCGACGGCGATAATTATGTATATGGCATGGTTAATTTCACTGATCCGGCAAACCCGGTTCTTAACGCAGAATTAAACTCTACCGCCGACATCCTGCCCTGCATAGCTATGGATGCGCAATACCTGTACATCGGGCAGGTAAATTCAGGCGGGACCAACCAGTTTAAAATTTTCGATTACACAATCGATCCCTATGCCCCGACGATCGTTGTCCAGAAGACCATTACCGATAAACCCGAGGATCTGATTCTTTTCAATCCGAACACAAGTGGCGCAGTACTCGCTGTGAATACAGACGCCCATATCATTCTGCTGTATAACGTGAGTGATCCTATTTACATCAGCTCCTACGGCTCACCACTTCATTACACAGCCCAGTCATTTATTGCATGGGATGTCGGAGGCATCTACCTGGCTCTTATTCTTCAGATAGGTAACCTCGATTACGACATTTACTATTATAAACTGGTCGGGGCGGGACTGACCGGCTACGCCCAGGAAGATCTACCTGTGTATGGAGGGGACATTGATGTGAACCTGCCATACATATATTTGAAAGACATTGACAGCTTAAGAATCTACGACGCGGGAGATCCGATGGACCTTGTTCCTCTCGGACAGGTGGGTCACGGAGGTGTTGGTGTCGGTGGCAATATTGCTGCCGAGGATGGTAAAGCTGTCATACTTCACCGGGGTAACGGCCTCCAGTTTTTCGATGTTTCAGACCCTGATGCTCCGCTGAAGACAACTGATGACCGTTATGTTAACGAGGTCTCCGATGGTTTCCTTCACGATCCGAGTAATGACATAATTTTCGGGAACATGACCTTGTTCGGTAATGAATTGATTACTATGAATATTTCCGATCCACAGAACCTCAGCATCCTGACCAGTGTTGAAACGAATTCGAACTATCCTCCCCTTTACATGGCTAATGACAGCAACACGCTCGCGGTCAACCCGGATTTTGGACTTACCTTTGAGTTATATGACATTTCCAACCAGTTAGATGTCCAGTTTCTGGGTAACGTCAGCGGAGTTCCTGCCGGGTCGTTCCCACAAGCTGTTTTCAACGGCTATCTGTACTCCTACGAAGAATGGGATGTTCTTGAACATAAAGTATACGTTACTGACATCACTACGCCATCGAGTCCCGTGTATAAAACCGAACTCGTATCTGCCGAACCGGCTCAAGGTGTCGTTCCTGTGCCGGGCTATATGTATGTCGTCAGGCAGACCTCAGTCCGGATATGGGACAACACCGACCCCTCGGCTCCAGCTTTTCACAGCAACCTGGCAAGTGGTGAATTTCTCGGTGGATTCAGGGACGGGAACTTCCTCTACATCTTTCAACCCGGGAGTATGACAATCTACTCCCTGACCGATCC
>JAUWTM010000025.1 GCA_030614715.1 Planctomycetota bacterium | reverse complement strand
GGAAGGCATGCAGTTTACATACGCCGGTGATTCCGCGTTCCCGGACCATATTTTTGAGTCGGGTGCCGGTGCATACAAGGTTATGTCGGCATACGGCGAGGACTGGTTCGGCGCGGTCGTCGCGCATGATTCCGGAACCTATAGAACAGTCGGGGTAAGCTTCGAATTCGCAGGACTGGTCGACGGCTCCGGCGACAACACGAAAGTGGAACTAATGTCAAGACTTCTCACGTGGCTTGGGTTGTAGGATAGAATTTATATAATTTATTTGCATTTGTAAGAACTTAATACTATACTAAAGAATAGCATCAGGGTTCTACGACTCCAAATGATTTATTTAACTAATAAGAGTAATGGAAGTAAACTGTATGGCAGGATACCGCCAGAAACTGAAGTGGACTTTCTTAATAATTTTCAACGACTCTTAACTAAAGACCTTGATGAGTCAGGTCTTGCGTGGAAGCTGCAAAGAGAAGTCACGGTTGGTAACATTATCGCCGATCTTGTTGTTGCCCTATCAATAAAGGGAAATGATTTAACTTCATTTCCAGGCACTCTTAACATTAATGAGTGTGTGATACTATCCTTATTAAGACGTTATGGTGCAACACGTATAGATATTCTTGAAAAGAGGAGTGGTTTAAACAAGGCAGGGCTCCGCAACGGCCAACTTGATAAATTGATTGGTTGGAATTTAATTACCAGTAGTAAGGGAGGGAAAATTTCTTTAGCTAATACATGGCCGAATTCGATTAACATAATTGCATTCGAAGCTAAATTGCAAAATTGGTCATCTGCTCTAAAGCAAGCGGCTGGGTATAAAATTTTTGCTGATGAATCTTATGTTGTTTTACCTGCTAGTTATGCACAACCAGCATTAAAGTCTAAACAATATTTCGAAACAAATGGTGTAGGTCTATATATAACGAATAAAATTCGTTATAATGTTGAAATCTTATCAAAACTTAATACTTGTTTTGATTGGCGCAGGGAATTTGTTGTCTCTAGAATTCTGCAATCAATTTCTTAGCATTGAAAATGAACCCGAACGGGCTTCTAGATAAAGTTCAAGCAGCTGCACCGAATGGTTATGATATTACATCATATATAGATGCTGGAGCTCAAGGTGCTGTTTTTAGAGGTACACTTAATGGTGAAACAGTTGCATTTAAAGTATTTAAACCACAGATCGATGACAATCGTGTCGATCGTGAGCTAACGTTCCTTAAGACAGCAAATCATCCAAATCTAGTCTCTGTAATTGATTCGTGTAAAATCTCTATAGAAGGATATGAATGCTTTTTGGTCGCATATGAGTATATGCCCGGTGGTGATTTAACTGCATTCCTTACTCAGGGTGCTATTCAGATAAGTGAAAAGGAATTACACGAACTCGGATTGGCAATGGGATCGGCTATTGAGTATCTTTGGAAATCTAGAATTGTGCATAGAGATATTAAGCCAGGTAATATATTTCTTGATGCTGATGACATATTTGTACTTGGGGATTTTGGTGTAGCTAGACATTTGGATCTAACGGCCTTAACAATGGGAGTTCAAGTAATTGGGACGCTTGGTTATATGTCACCAGAACAAGCTAGGGGAAGAAAAAATCTAACAATTCATTCTGACATATTTTCATTAGGTGTTACAATGTATACTTTGGCATGTAAACAACACCCTTATAATTTGAAACAGCAATTAGGTTTATACTCGATAAGTGATACAATTGATATTTTAAGAACTGATTTACAGGACAGATTAATAATTTTGATTAAGGAAATGATGAATGTAATACCGGCCAATCGACCTACTGACATTGTTGATCGGATTAAGACATTCTAGGAGGGGAAAAATGTTTTTACTAAACGTTGGTTACAAATGGAATTTTGCCAGAGAATTCGATAATTGTCATGGAATTGTAATTTTACCATCATACAATCATTCTGAACGATTAAAGAATGCAGGCAATGTCGATTTTCAACGAGTATTATTAGATCCTCAAGTATATTTAGCACAATTAGATGAAGCTGAATGCACTAAAACTTGTGCCAAATTATCTAGTTATAAATGGTTTAATAATGGTGATGCACCAACTTTTGGGGAAGAAGGACAAAAAATTTCTGATTGGATAAAATTGTTAGAGGATTATACCGAAGAAAATTGGGTTGGTAGTGTACCGGAAGAAGATGACGAAATTATCAATCTTTGCAATGAAGCAATACAATTTCAGGCTCGGAACGGATGCACGCATATTATTCTACCAATGCCTCTTATTACAGAAAGAGAGGATGAAGCTGAAATCCAAGCTAATTGGCTAGATATATGCCTAAAGATCTTAGATGAGGATGACATTGCACAACCTGCATTAGCTACAATCGCAATTGATGAGGCAGTATTAAATGAAACTGTTTTTGATTCTGCTGGGTTTCTAGATACCATTATTGACCAAATTGCATCAAGATCAACTGAGCAAACGGATGGAGTATATATTGTAGTATCCCAGACTCATGCAAATCATCCTTTTAAGACAAACGAGATTGTAAACAAAGCATATTTGTATCTTACAAGGGCTGCTAATGAAAGTGGTTTTAATAATATTATAATTAATTTTGCTGATGTATTTGGATCAGTATGTGCAGCAAGCGGTGCAAATAGCTTTGCAACAGGTCAATCTCAAAGTATAAGGAGATTATCGCATGAAGGATTTTTAGATCGTGGTGGAGGAATTGCGCTTCCTCACCTATACACACATAATGTAATTGCAGAATTACGAAGCGAGACAGATCTAAATGAAATACAGAGTCACGGCATGTTAGAAATACTCGATGGAAGGACTCCGTACAGCGATGTGCTGTTAAGTAAGTTGGTAAGTGGAGGAAGTGCATCAGAAATTGGTTCATGGGCAGAAAGTCAAAATAACTGCACTGCTGCGAACAAGCATTTTTTATATACTATTAACAGCGTTGGTAAACTAATCAACAAACTGGAAGGAGAAGAAGTACAACAAAGATTCATTAAAAAGTGGTTAATAAATGCTCTTGCATATCAGCTTTTAATTATGAATAAAGTTGGAGATGATGGAATTGCTGGAAACATCGCCCCTTCTGCAGAGTGGTTAGATACGTTCAATAAAACCATGTCCCAGTAACAACACGAACCTCTTAATCTAGTTAGCCCAGTGCTTCCTCTACAATAAAATCATACGGCTCAAGCGGGTCATCATCCCTCAGCGGGTAGATCCAGATCGAACCGTAATCGTAGATCACCAGACGGTTGTACATATCCACCCAGATCCCGTTCGGACGCCAGCCGGGAATGGGTCCAACTGATGAAAAATTGTCGGTCCACCCACGGTACGGGAAATCGTATACATCGATGTTAATTTCATCCCCCGTTTCGGGATCATAAGCAATCAATTTCGCGAGATCGTAATTTCCAGGATTGGGATGTGCGTTGAAATAGTAGAAGTAACCGTCAGGACCTATAAAATATCTATGACCGCCATACCTGCGTATTACAGGGGGACCGAACGGATTTTCCATGTCCTCGGGTGAGATCTCGGGACGTTCCTCTTCCCTGAGAATGTACTCATCTATCCTGTGCACCTCGTTCCCTTCGGGATCGTATATGATAATCCAGCCATCGCTGGTTAATACAGCGAATGCTGTCCCATGGTTGTTTACCGGCGGGAAGATAATCCTGTCAGGAATATCGTGGTCAAGCTCGATTGGCGGTACTTCGTAATGCTCGGGTATCAGGGCTTGTTCATCATAATAAAGAGTACCATCACCAAGTAAAGAAACGATGGGTTCGCGATCGTGGAATTTGAAGATTCTGATGAGTTCTCCCTCGACGTTAAAAACCCTGATGTGGTCAGAGCTGTATATCCAGAGGTTGTCCTGAGAATCGATTTCAAAATTCAGAGGGTCTGTGTATCCCATGAAGCTGTTGGAACCGTACGGATACCATCCACCAGCGGGTTCCTGGCAGTAATTAACCTCATACTCGCGCAGGATGTCACCATCGCGGCTGACAGCTGCAATCGTACCTTCCGTCTGGTTGTATACGTAAGCTGTACCATTGGAATCAAGGCAGCATATTTTCGATGATGCATTCTGAGCATCGCCAATAAATTCCCTGAGATTGATCACATCGAGAATTTCCATGTCGTATGAGAGTGTGAGGGATTTCGTACCGGTTTGGTCAATCGCGACGTAACCGTTCCCACACGGATGCAGGTCATTGCCCAGGATGCTCATGTCCGCTGTCAAACCAACCTCGATGGTGCCCTGCTCCGACGTCACGATTACCGATGTCGGTTCCGATACCTCCGTAGCGATTCTGGGCATGAATTCTATTACCGTCGTGTCATTTAACTCCCGATCGACCAGCAAAGCAGATGCAGGTTGACCGTCCTCGCATGGATTAAACATCAGCCAACCATCGTCCAGTTCGATACAGTCGAAAATTGAAGAATCGAACGGATCAAGCGGGTTCCCGTCATTATGGGCGAGTGAATTATATGGAAGACGCTCGATTTCATCGCCTTCACTGTCATATTCAATCAATTCGGCATTGACGGCTGTCCAGGTCTCATTGGGGAGCTGGTTTTCCTCATCCCATTCCGATTCGTATATTTCCTCCCTCCAGAACTCTATCCTGCTCCCGTTCGGCATCAGTCCGATTCCCCATGGAAAGTTGGTGTCCGGTGGAGTTATCACGAACCTATACCTGTATAGGCCTCCATTTTCTATCTCCTCCCAATTTGAATGCGGCTCTTCAGGCTCCGGGACTATTTCCGTGATTCTGACTCGTCTGTATGGTAAGCAGGAGTAAATTAAATCGTTGTACAACCTGCCAGATGTCGGAATAGCACGGCTCCTGTCCGGCCTGCCCCGATTGATGTTAACTCCATAATCATAGATCACCGTAATGGTGCCCTGAGTGCTGTAAACAATCACTCTTTCATTGTCACAGAGCATGAAGGGTGAAACCCAGATGCGTTCACCTCTCGAATCTTCACCCGAAACTCCAAGGATACGTGAACTGTAGAGTTTGAGTATCGTACCGTCCGGTGCCCACTCGCAGAGATGTCCCTCCCTGAACCAATCGTCGACAAACCAGGCCCATACTTTCCCGTCAGAGTTGGCTGTTATGCCGTACAGGTTCCCCGGTTCGAACTGGGTGACCACCTCGATGAAACTTCGATTATCGTAATGGTGGTTGCTCCTGATCCTGAATTCCGTAACTGCCTCGACCATCTCCCTTAACGGTTTCTCAAGTCTTACCTGGTCAATTTGAGTGCCTTCAGCATCGAAGTAGAAGCAGTCTGGGAACGACGCCAGCAGAATTCGTCCATCCGTGAGAGGACGCAAAATGCGCGGAATCATCAGTGGATCGGGTGGTTCCTCAGGTTCGTACCAGTCAGGCTCGATAATTGTTGAATGGACGGTGGCGGGATATGTCGACTGAAGGAAATTCCCTGACGGTATAAAATTATCCTCCTGCTGCTTACTGTCGATTCCCTTCGATAACGAAAACATGCAGCCTGATGTGAGTACTAAAACAGCAGCAGCCAGCAGGAAAACTGAAAATTGCCTTGATAACATGAGAATCCCCTGGGTGTTACAGATTTACTCGATTGTTACATATCGGCAATACGGATTATAGGATGCCATGTCCCTGTGAAAGGTTTTATATTTAAGACAGATTAGTTAAAAGAAGGTGCCGCCCCGATTATATCCCCTTCTTCTTTCTCAGTTTCGTATCCACACGGTACACGAACGCGAGTACCTCCGCGATCGCTATGTAAAATTCATCCGGGATCTCCTGGCCAAGCTCCAGTACGTACAATGACCGCGTGAGTGCAGCGTCCTGGTGGATATGGATTTCGTGCTTCCGGGCGATTGCCAGTATCGCCTCCGCGATCGGACCGAGGCCCTTGGCGAGTACCTTCGGCGCACGGTTCGACTCCGGGTCGTAACCGAGAGCGATGGATCTCCGTATGTCGTCCCTGAGCGTCATGCCTTTATGTCCAGCCCTCCCTGTGAACCGTGAGAATTTATCTTCTCGTCCTCATCGCCGTTCCGGTCGTCAACTTTGGGTTCAGCCAGTTCCCTGACAATGAAACCGTCACCGATCGTGATTCCCCTTGCATCGAGTGCAGTCTCAAGCTCAGGAAGTGATGCCTTGATCTCAACCGCAGCGTCACCCCTTGCCGAGAAGATTCCGGAGACAAATTTTTCGTCCTCGACCTCGCGATAATCCAGCCTGACACCAAGCTCACCCAGCGCAGGTGTGGTTAAACGTATCACGCCCGTTGTACGGACTCCCCTTTCATCGCCCTCATCACGTCCTGCATCTCCCTCCGTTCCGGAGCCGTCCCGACCCGGTTGAAGTACCGCAAATTCACCGTTACCTCCCGGAAACAGTAGCGAAATAAGTAACCGTGGGATCATGTCGGGTGATTCATACGCCTGGGTAATCAGTGGTGCGAGCATCGCGCCCTCGAGCGCGTTCGACAGGTTCGATATGCGGGACGCCTGCGATGAGAATACAGATGAATCCTCAATTCTGAGTCCGGGTGTCCGCGACATCCGTTCCGCAAGCATCCCGAGTACCCTCATGCCAAGGAGAATGTTTCGGGTGGCGTGTGTCGGGCTGCCGCCGCGTATTACCTCCGTCTCCTGACCTGTCGTACCTTCAGTTTTGATTAATTCAACTGCCGGTTGACCTGTTGCGGTCTGAGGTTGCGATGTCCCTGCCGGCAGGGGTGCCTGCGGAGCAGGCGGGAGTCCCTTTGAGGATGCGTCCGCGACCGGAATACCGGGTTGAGTGATTTGTTCCGGGACCTGTACCGGTTGCTGGGTCGATTCAGTGCCGCTTTGGGGTGATACTGCGGCTGCAGGTTGTCCTGATGTCGCGGTACCTGCCGGCTGGCCCTGTTGCGGTTGTGTTCCAGTGACGTTTGTTTGCCATTCTGCCTGTGCTGGCAGGTTGATTGACTTCAGGGATGCCGTGTGTTCGGTTAGAACTCCTGCGACCTTTGCACTGGAGTCTCCAATGACAACATCGCCTGACGGAAGTGATTGTACCAATGGCCGGAGTGTCTGAACCATTGAGTCAAGCGACTGGATGACCCCTTTCGCGGCTGTTGGTGCATTCTGGCTTAACTGGCTGATTGCAGAGCCGAATTCGGCAAGTGACTGGCTGAGTGCGCCGCGTATTGCGCTGCCGCTGGTTGTGAAGCCCTCCGGTTTTATGAATCCCTCGTTAACCGCGGCCTTTATCAGTTGGATTACCTGCTTTGGGAGGTTCGCAGGATCGGGCAGGTTTACAAGGCTTGACCTTGTTACCACCTGCGCTTTCTCGCTTACACCCTCGTTGAGAAGTGCATTCAGGCTTTTCGACTGAGTGTCTGCTGCCGGTTGCTTGAACGGTCCTGCGGTAAATTCTGCGACATCCGATTTCTGACCGTTCGGCAAAGAATTGGATCCTGCGATCTGCTTCCCATCGATCGACAATAGCTTGAGAATGAAATTTTCACCGCTGGCCTTTACCACTTCGAGCTGGACTTTCGAGCCTTCGGAGATCGATTTCGACACGATCGCATCGATTAGCATGGTTCCGAGAGCGATCTTCGCGATACCGCCGGAATCTACTTTCCCTTCCGTTGCTCCGCCGACCCGGCCGCCACCGTACGAGTCCATTTTATAAACACGGCCGTGAAGGACCTGGCCCTCGAGCACGTTCAGACGTGTGAGCGCCTGGCCCGTGTTTGGCGACAGTCGAAAAAGCTCCATCCCGGTGTAACCGTTATGTGTCATCGTGAATGCCTTGTGTAATGCCGGGTTCCTTCAAGTAGATTTTATCACGTATTGAGGCCGAGGTTAATCCTGTCGCACGCGAATTTGTAAAATTCATGTACTCGCGATACCATCAGTTCCCTGTCTTGATCAGTGGCCTCACCCGCGTACGCCTTTACTGCCGCATCGATGAGTTCTACCCATTGTGGGAATTTTTCCCTTGCCCAGACACCCGACGCCGCCTTGGATGTGACCACGTCGCGGGTCTCGTAGCTGTACATCAGGCGGCACAGGTTCATGACGCAATATGCGTGGTGAATATCGAGATGGTCCCTAACATAATTCAGCTCTCCCTGCAGTGCGTAATCGATCTCGGGTCGTGACGGTGCCGGAAAAATCACCACCGGATCGGGTCCGTGAAGGATAAATACCCGTCCGGCACGCATGTGCTCACGGTGCAGCGCCCAGGCTTCGTCCCTGACACCGTCGACCAGTTGATGTTCTGGCGGCGACGAACCCCGCACATCCTCGAGAAGTATATAATGGCAGTCCAGCTCAGCGCCGAGGGGAGGGAAGTCGCGTGCGAGGACCTTGTGAAGATCGAGAAGATCTGATTTTTCCCCGTCGGTTAACGGATCGTTGAGAATTACATGAAAATCTAAGTCCCCGTAGTGCTTTGTTTCAGGAAAGGTAACCGCACCGTTAATGTAGACACTGTGAAGCTTGTCACCAAGCACGGCCCGGAGACCGTCGATGAAGGCTTTACATGTTGGCTGGATTGATACAGGTACATCCATTACGATAATGGTATTCTTTATGGTTGTAGCTTACAAGACATAACTGGCAAACGATGATTCAATAGACACCACCAGATGCTTAACCTTAGAAAATACGGAGATCCACCTTACAGCGTTGCTGTAATCCATGGAGGTCCCGGTGCGGGTGGTGAAATGGCGCCCGTTGCGCGTGAATTATCGACCATCTGCGGAGTCCTCGAACCGATACAGACAGCGTCCACTCTCGATGGTCAGGTCGATGAATTGAAAACCGTCCTCGAAGAGCATGGTGACATACCCGTCACGCTGATCGGCTTTTCATGGGGCGCGTGGCTGAGCTACATCGTTACGGCAAAGTATCCGGAACTGGTCAGTAAATTGATTCTCGTTGGAAGTGGCGGGTTTGAGAGCAAATACGGTGATCTTACCCGCGAGAACCGTTTGAATCGCCTCAGCGACGAAGAACGTGCTGAGTTTACGTCGCTCATACAAACTCTGGTCGATCCCGATTCAGTCGACCGTGACGTTTCGTTGGCCAGGCTGGGAGCACTGGTCGAAAAGACAGACGTGTACGATCCTATGCCGTCCGATCCTGGAAAATCCGACCTTGTTGGCGGCAGCGGAGATATTTTTCAGTCAGTCTGGACCGACGCTGAGAATTTAAGAAAGTGCGGGGAGCTCCTCACTTTAGCAAATGATATAAAATGTCCGGTCGTGGCGATCCACGGCGACTACGATCCCCATCCAGCCGACGGAGTGAAGGATCCACTCTCATCAAGGCTGAAAGACTTCCGGTTTACCCTTCTCCGTAACTGCGGACACACCCCATGGCTTGAAACACAGGCCAGGGACGGGTTCTACGAGATTCTCAAAAATCAGGTGACAACATCCTGACCCCGGTATTAACGAATTTTTTACCGTAATATGTTGACAGTTACGGCGTCATTCAAGTAATATAACTCCTGAATACCGAAATTTTATACCAGCTGGCATCATGGCTAACGATCTGTTAACAAAATATATCCAAATATGCTTGACCATGGCTGAACGGCATGGTAAAACGTATTTAGCCTGAGGCATCTGGTTAGTGCAAGTTTCACGATTTAAGTTAATTAAAGTATTGTTATCTGATCTGACATTTCAGTACGAGTGTGCTCACTTTTACTGTAGTTAAAGAGCCAACGGACGGGCACCAAACTGCAACTGGTGGCTCTTAACATAAAAACGGACCCGAGGAGGCCAAAAATGGTCAGACCAGCAGTTTCTGTAATATGTTGTTTGTTACTCGCTACACTTATTTTCAGTTGCTCAACCAGTAAAAACGAAAACCCGGTGGTTCCACAGGATGAACTGAGAACAGCCGAAGAAGCAGTCGGTGGAATCCTGCTGCTTGGACAGTGGCAGGTGGTAATTGACCCGGACACCGGGACTGCGGATATTGTCCCGTTACGGTCAGCCGACCTGATTCTGAATGTCCTCGGATTCCTTGAGCCCCCGACGCTCCAGGGATTGAACATCAGCAATCTCAACATTGACTCAGTGGCGAAGACGGTGGAAGTGGATGTGATTATCACCCATTCAATTCCCAACACGAAATTAAAGATTTTCGACACACGAGGCGTTGTCTACGGTCCGGAGGTTGCCAACACAGATGGCTATACCATCCTGACCAGCCCGGAATATTTCAAGGACGTCCCGCTGGGATACATCGACGGCCTACTGGGTACGAAGGACGACGTTATCAACTACGAGGGTATGGCTGGATTCAAGTATTTCGCTGACGGACTGGAAGCCACCGATAACCTTGTCGAGTTCATGGCGATTCCAGCAAACGCGGCCATGCGCGGTGTCTTCAGCGAAGGCCCGAACTCACTGACAAGGCATTACGTCCTCGACTGGAACAATGTCTCATACCCCTTCCTTGCTTTCAATTACTCCATCTACGCTAACTGGGCGAAGCCGGACGGCGATGCGCCTTTCGAGGTTGCAGATTTCCCTCTCACTACCGCTAACAACCAGGAAGCGGTGTGCCTGACTCTGACAGAGACCGAGAACAGCTTGTGGTACTCGGGTGGATCAGGCGGCGGCACTCTCAGTCTTCAGGCCGAGGTCTGGGACTGGCAGGGCAATGCGGCCGATGTCAGCATTGAGGCTGGATCGATTATCGCGCCTGTGTCAGGAATTCCCGCAGGTCCCGGCACCACTGCCTACAGCTCGCTGTACAATTTCTCTGATATCCCGGTGACTCTGGATTCCAGCGATGCTTTCACATTGACTGTGACAGTAACTGATCCGGTAACGTACGGAGAGGCCTGGATCGGCGGACTTCTGCCAACCGATAATCCGATGTATGGCGAAGCTATTTCAATGATTGCAATGGACACCGTGACAGTCTCGCCAATTGCTGTCGAGCAGATGGACATGATTATCGATTACAGGCCGTTCTCGATCGACCCCGTTTCAGGCCTTATGAACACCGACGGTCTGTTCGATACCGGTATTGGTGTACAGGAAATAGGTCTGTTCGTCAGAAACAATGGATCTGTATTGGTTCCAGGAGTCGAGGGTGAGCTGATCTTCGAACCTGTATCTGGAATCGTTCCAGTCGAGTCTCACTATATTTTCGGTGACATTCCTCCGGGAGCGTCGGTAATGGGCTTGTTCTCAGCCGATTTTTCTGTCACGCCTCCCGCCAAGCATGTATTTACGTTGAGTCTTAACGCTCCGGGATTCGAAAACAGTGAAATTACACGCAATGCATTTGTGGCTACATACCAGGAAACCGGGTACGGTCAGTTCACGAATACAATCCCCCAGGGGACAATCACGACGCAATGGCTCAATTTCACATATGGTCCCGAGCTGCAGAATTATTCGGCTCCCACATCACTCATGTGGACGATGGATCCGGTCCTGCCTTTCCCGGGCCAGTTCTCGGAGTTACCGTTCGAGGATCCATGGTGGAAAGCTATCGGAATCGGGGTGGTCATTGGCGCCGGCATCAACATGGTCATCGATGGTGTAGTTGAGGCATGCGGAAGCGACTACCTCGACGACGCCGGTGAAAAAATTAACACCGGCTTAGCTGTCGCAGGTGGCGGAGCAATTGCCGCCGACGTCATCGATCCATTCAGGCGCGGTGAAGAAAACACCTTACCGCTGCCGACCGAGGTTACCATCCAGGAGACAGTCACGATGCAGGCGACTTACGATATGCCTCCAGTCGTTGGACAGCCCTTCACCGGCACCGTACAGTGGGAATTTACCCGCATAACCGATGGCAACTCGTATCAATACAGTGTTATCGAGCCGTTCATAAACATCCATTACAACACGGATCGACAGGTCCAGATCAATCAGACGGAATTTGTTACCGGCGAAGTGCTGGTCGTGACAGCAGCCCTGATGGGTGCGACCGAAGCGTATGCAAACACTGACGCATACATGATCACCAGCATCTCAAGGAAAATGCTGGAGTACCAGGTGGTCCAGGTTGTGGCACTCAAAATGTTCGACGATGGCACTCACGGCGATGCTGCAGCCGAGGACGGCATGTATACCGGGTCCATGATCGTCGATGAGTTCTTGCCTCCCGGTGATTACACGTGGGGCGTATTCTCGCAGGACGTGAACCAGGCACTCGAAGGTATGGATCCGCTCACCGCGGCCCAGAACCTCGGGGGATTCATGATAGGAGCGCCGATGCCCGGTCCAATTGTCCCACCCACCACGTGTGGGCTTGTTAACGACGGAGAATTTTCGGTGCTATAAGACTGTTTCTATATTATTGTCAATTAGCCAATGTAATTTACGGGGACGCCATTCAACCGGCGTCCCCTTTTTTTTAAATATGCACGCTGGTGATAAGTCTCCAACGTTTCATGGTGGTTCTCCATCGACTACGTCTTGTCTGGCATCTAACATTATGAAATAAGAACCCGCCACCGGGGATGAGTCGGGAAGTAGCAATTGGAATATGCTCAGGGCGTACCCCCGGTGGCGATCCGCAAACCTCGAATGGCTCGTATGATGTTTTCCTGAGCAAGTTCGATTCATCGGGCGACTTCGTCTGGGCACTGACCTGGGGTGGTATTTCTCATGACGAGGGCTTTGGGGTCGCGACGGACCATATTGGGAATGCATATATCTCAGGCGACTTTAGCAGAACGGTAGATTTTACTCCAACCGACCCGTCATGCAACAACAGTCCAGACGTGCGCACTGCAATCGGCATACGTGACGTGTTCCTGGCCAAGCACCTATGGGACGGCTGCTGGTAGAACCAGTCCGGGAATAATGCAGCAGTTCCATGATACTTCCCCCGTCAAGCGGCAAGCAATCTCAGCAGTGTGTGGCCATCTGCTGATATCGCTCTCCAATTACTTGAGAAGTGGAGATATGCACGTATAATTATGTTCCGGAGGTGTAATCATGTTCCAGAGAGTACTGTACGCTATCTTCCTCGGTTTTCTTATCTGTATGTTTGTGGTCTGGGCTATGGCTGCTTGGTTCCCCTCACCTGAATGGAATGATGAATACCCGGGTGTCGAGCGGTATGAAGAATTACCAAGACCCCCTTCATCGGAAGAACTGAATTACCTCGGCGAGGGGGAAGCGGTAATAAGGATGCAGGAGTATGAAGCCGATCGTGCGGCGTACCGTGAGTGGGATGCAAGCATCGAAGATTTGGAAAGGGAATTCGATAAAAAGATTGAAGCGCAGGCTATACCCGTGGCGTTAATCTCCATGTTAATCGCGGTTATAGTTACTGCTGCAGGCCTGATTTACTCCAGCAAGCTTAAGGTGGTCGCGGAGGGCATGCTTCTGGGGGGAATATTCACTCTGTTTTACAGCATAGGATGGTGCTTCGTGTTCGCTCCGACAATAGCTGTTCTGGCTGTCGGAGTTGGATTGGTCTTCACCGTGATCATGGGCTACTTCAAGTATGTCCGGAATCCAGACGATACACATAAATCCGGGAACGATAAGCACCCGCAATCCGATTCGGGATAGATCGACTTCGCAGATACTGGTCGGCCACTGTGACGAGATTCGAGCTGTCGATCTCCTGCCCACAATGCAGGGAAAAGGGGACAACCAGTTATTGTTTTAGATCTATATCTCGTCTTTAATCCGTAATCGGGGTACCGGTGACAAGCTGAATAAGGCCCTGTATCCCTTCCAGGCCTCTCAGACCTCCACTCTGAACGTGCATGTCACCGACCGTCACCCCATAAAAAAACACGATAATTAAAGAGGATTCACTGACGGTTTTGTAGAAATGAGTGTTGTTGATATATAATAAATATGGAGTATCAACCAGTAAAATGAGCACCAGTTTCCCAACCGGAATTCACTTATTCCTCACTTATAAATGCAGCATGGAATGCGACCATTGTTTTGTATATGCCAGTCCACGTGCAAAGGGTACTTTTACTTTAGATCAAATAAAAGCGGTACTCGATGAACTGGTTAAAATTGGAACGATCGAATGGGTATATTTTGAAGGTGGTGAGCCCTTTCTGTTTTACTCATTAATGCTGGAGGGAATCAGACTTGCGCACAAAATGGGATTTAAAACCGGGATTGTGACAAATGCATACTGGGCAACTTCCGGAGAAGCAGCCGAACGCTGGTTGAGCCCCCTTTGTGATCTTGGATTGGCCGATTTAAGCATAAGTGACGACAGGCTTCATTACGGGGAGGAGAGAGATCCACCAGCCAAAATTGCATTAGCAGCGGCTGAAAAACTTGGTATGCCGGTTGGTTCGATCTGCATTGAGAGGCCTGAGATTGATACGGAGAAAACAGATCGCAAAGGAGAGCCGGTAATGGGAGGGGGAGCTTTGCTTAAAGGAAGGGCAGTTGAGAAACTAATGGATGGATTACCGGGAAGGAATTATGATGAATTCACAGAGTGCACTGGGGAGAAACTCAGGAACCCTGGAAGAGTTCACATTGATCCTTATGGATTTGTTCATCTCTGTCAGGGACTGGTAATTGGCAATATGTTTGAGATACCGCTATCAACATTGATTATGAATTACGACGCCGAATCACACCCGATCTGTGGTCCATTACTCAAAGGTGGGCCAGCTCTTCTTGCAGAAAAATATGGTGTAAAGCACGATGAAAAATATGTCAGTGCCTGCCATTTATGTTATACAGTCCGTCGATCCCTGCTGGATAAATTTCCAGAATATCTCGCACCAAGGCAGGTTTATGGATTAGATTAATAAAGTAGGATGGTGCTTCGTGTTCGCTCCGACGATAGCGGTTCTGGCTGTCGGAATTGGATTGGTCTTCACCGTGATCATGGGCTACTTCAAGTATGTCCGAAATCCAGACGATACACATAAATCCGGGAACGATAAGCACCCGCAATCCGATTCGGGATAGATCGACTTCGCAGATACTGGTCGGGGAGGAGAGATTCGAACTCTCGGCCTCCTGCTCCCAAAGCAGGCTGTTGGATTTCGTTAAAACCCTGATTTCATGCATCACACAGGCCAATGTGACCGAACTCAACCTGGGTCTCCGAGCCCTCGGTATCTCCCGTCCCCGGTACCCCCGGCAAGCTGGTTAGAACTCATCCAAATACAGAATGTATTTATATGCTAGCAACCTATTCAAGTCACCTACTACCTGATTTTGATATCCTACTTGAACCAATCCTGGAGGAGATAATCATGGCTGACAAGAACCGCATATTCAGGACCAGCAAAAAAGGAAGATTCACTTTCATAAGTGAAATATCATCCACCCCGATGACGGAAGCGGAGTATGAGCATGCTGAAAGCCTCCTTGCTAAAATGATCGCACGGGCATATGCAGCCGATCACCCCGAACTATTTCAACCACAGAACACACCCGACCGTGATCCAGGTGAAGGTGAATCGGATGACCGATAACATTCAACCGAAACGGAAGGGTTACCGTGCAGGCAGGTTCACGTTCAAGGCAGTCAACTCGGATGAACCGATGTCGAAAGCCGATGAGGATGAGCTATGGGATATACTGATCGACATGCTGGTCGCCAGGTATGAGGCAGAGTATCCCGAGCTATTCAAACCGAGAGCAGTTACGTTGAAGCTCCCAGACAGGGATAAATGAGGGAAAATCACCTTTGACACCTTGCGAACCGCGAGATTTGGGGTTATATTTATTTCAGACAAAAGTACCCTCACCGCACCGCCACATCGCCACACCGCCACATCGCCACACCGCCACATCGCCACACCGCCACACCGCCACATCGCCACACCGCCACATCGCCACACCGCCACATCGCCACACCGCCACACCGCCTACATCGCTGAAGTGAGTGCGTCGTATGCGCACACCCCCTTTCCTAGCCAGCTCACCTAGCTGACGGGCTTCCACGAGGGGGATCAGTAAGAATTGTTTTGGTTTTCCGATTGATTCAGGTAACTTGAATCAGCCGGGTGCTCAATACTCTTGTTTTGACGCCCGAAATCTAATAGTGAACATTTCGCACGCCTCGGAAATAACAGGATGTGCGAAGTAACGGGAGAAAATACAATGAACGGCGCAACACCAGAGAGAGCTGTAATTGGTTGTCGTGGCCAAGTGAGATTATTTGATATTCGGTTTGCGATTGAAGGTTGTATGAAACGTGTGACGAGAAATACGCAGCATCCGATTAAAGCGAGAAAGGGCATGACAAAGCTGCTTGAAAATGCTTGTGGTCGGTTTGGATTTGACTTTTCGACGGGTGTTTACAGAACAGATATAGTCTCCGGGAAACGGGCCAGACTCGACATCGTCTGGATGCATGAGGGACAAATTAAAGTGGCGATAATCTTCGGTAACACAATGCGTACAAGATCTATAAATGCGTTAGATAACATGAATATTCCACTGAAGATCTGGTGTTATACTGGTGTGCTAGATCCACCTCAGGGAGTTCCGGAGAACCTAATTTTCCTTCGGCCAGACCATGCGTACCGACAGCATACAGGTAGGGAATGGAGGTGGACACAATCGAAACCAAGGTTGCTGTATAAGCAATTTAAACACCATGAATATGTTACTTTTCGCTGTGGCCACCAGTGGCGTGTAAAAGTGAAAAATCCACATGTCAGTGAGTGGCATGATGAACTTGTAAAGCTTGAGAATTCGGACTGTCCCACCTGTGAAAGAAACTTTATACTACCCGATGACTACTTTGTCCTTGAGCCTGTACATATACATTACGACCGACTAAAGCCAGTGCGATGGCCTCGATTACCCAGCAAAAAGGAGATGTTGAGTCAGGAAAAGAAGAATTCGGGGTTATTATTGGACTAGCCCCACGAATCCATGTGATCAGCTCAATAAACCGGCATGGCAAACAATGGGCGATATCACCTATAAACTGGCCAGTTTTACGGAAAACTGGGCAGTTTTCGGACATTCACTGAATTCTTAGGATCGTGGGCCGTTTCCCTTGAAAATAGGTACCCGCCGGCACTGGTCGCAGTACAATCCGATCTGAGTTCTTAGAAAGACACCATCTCTGGACAGTAACCATTCCGAGCTGTTAGATTACTCGCACCCCGTCGAAGTTGTGGATTTTTATGTCCGGTTCGGCAATGTAATTCCGTGTTTGACCTCCTCATTCATGTCGCATCTGACTCAACCAGGCACCTCACCTCACGATAGAGAGTGCTACGGCTCCTCACGCTATGCTCCCACTGAAGGACATGCATTAAATAATGGGTTATAGGTGTGATATGGGAATGGTTTTTTTAAACCGCACGTCCTCATAGTCATTTCGCATAGAGCACAAGCCTCTGAATATCGGGATAAAGCGCAAGGACAAATGGATATATTTCCGGTTTATTGTGGATAAATTGGGTGGTTTGAGAGCAGAAAACCTCAGTGAGTGGCCTTTACGGAGTCCTTCCCCCTCACCCTGCGACATCAGCAGGACATGTATTTATATATCGGTATTTGATTGATAAAAATAGGGGACGTTAAAGGCTACAAGCCAACGTTATCCCATAAAACAAGGAGGGCAAAATGCCCAACACTACTATTAAAAGTTACCACAGGACGAAAATCGACTACATCCGTGACTCGGAAGAGATCACCGGACGTGCAGGATACGTCCTGAACATTATCACCGGGTGCAGGCACAGGTGCCCGTACTGTTATGCACGAACAATGGTGCTTAACGGTAGACTACAGGGACACCGGTCGTATCCGTACGGTTTCGAGCCGACTTACCATCCTGATAGGGTGGGACCAATTGGCGGGAAGAAGAAATTTCTCTTCCTCAACGACATGGGAGACGTTGGCGGAGAGTGGGCCTGGCGCATATTCGGATCAAGCCTAACAGTCGAACCCGAGGACATAGCAGATGCGATGAGGGAATTCGCCGGTGAGAATCCCAAACACATTTGTCTGCTACTTACGAAGAATCCGGCATGGTTCCGATACGGACCGTGGCCTGACAACGTCTACTGCGGATTTACAGCCACAAACAATCGGGAGTTGCAGGAACGCTTGACGGAGATCCTAAAGCACGTTCCGGCTGATAAGGTTTGGATGAGTCTTGAACCATGGCAAGACGATGAAGCACCGATGATCCCGACGCCTGTTGCATGGATCACGATTGGAGGTCTTAGCGGGATTAATCCTACGCCGGTCTCGCCAGCAACAATGGAATGGTTGGAAAACAACCGTGTCGAGATTCCACGGTTCGTGAAGGCTAACAGTGGATGGGATGGCATCCGAAAGGAATATCCCGACACCTGGTAATCAACAAAAGGAGTTCGACATGAATAGATCAAAAAACAATCAAATCTCGGAACCTGCCACAATCAGGGCTGAGAATATCCAGACAGGCGATGGGCAATTTGCAGCCAGGATTGGAGGCGAACGTCACCTTATTACCGATCATTACATTTTTCTGGATGACTTCGATTCTGTTGCTGAGTTCGAGGAGGTGGTTAAGGAAACAGTAGTATTGCTGGAAGAAGAGAGGACCATCCAGTTGTGTGAGACCAGTAATATGTAGTGAGTGATCCGGATCGAGGCTCGGGGGCCCCCACTCGGTCCGAAGAAATGGCATTAATCACTGAATTATCCAATCCAGAAAATTGACTATACGCAGGTTTTAAACATCATTCAGATTCACACAGCTGGTGCCCAAGTGTTACAATGCAATTCTGAGGAACCCTTTTAGTCAGACAGTAATGTTGATCTAGCTAAGGTTGGGAGGATTTATGCCTTCAGGTTTTTCCATCGGAGATCGAGTTAAATCCCGTGAGGGACTATGCATCCTCCAGGGATCCAAGAAACTTGAGGACGGTAAATTCCTTTTCAAGATTAAAACTCTCGATGGTGGAAAAGCGATTTCAATCGTATCTCCCCCTGACATTCTCCAGAAATTGCCTGTAAAGGACCTGAGGTTCGATCCACGTGGTTTTTCGCCAATAACTCAATGGTGGAATAGCCACGATGCCCTTGAAATGGGTACAGTCAAGGAAATTGGCAACCTATACGGAGCACTTTTCGGACGGGTCGAGTTAGAAGCCTATCAGCTGGCTCCCTCGTTACGGATCTTATCGAAACCCCGTCCTCGGTTGTTGATCGCTGATGATGTGGGTATTGGCAAAACTATCGAGGCAGGATTGTGCATTCTGGAATTGCTCTCGAGGAACCGGGCGAAACGGATACTCATAATCTCCCCACCGGGATTACTCGATCAGTGGAAGGATGAACTGTACGATAAGTTCAATCTCCAATTCGAGATGATTGAGAATGCATCGGGATTATCACGAGTCCAGACCTCACTTCCGGCAGGCGTAAATCCATGGCAGAATCTGCCGAGGATACTGACATCGGTCGAGTACATAAAAAAGCGGAACATTCTCGACCAGGTTTTCCAACGACCTTGGGATCTGATTATTGTAGACGAAGCTCATTACCTGTCAGAATCGGGGACACCGCAAAATCCGTACCGGACAAAACGGACAAATCTGGGTATTGAGATAGCCAGGAAATCACGTGGGTTGTTACTCTTAACAGCCACACCGCATAACGGTTATCAGAACTCATTCAGGTCTCTAATCGAATACATTGAACCTACCGCAGCTACACTCGTGGGTGATATCGAAAGGAGAACAGAGCGAATCGAGCGTGCGAGAATCCGCAGGCTGAAGTCACAGATTAAGAAAAAGGACAAGGACGGGAATCTCGTTGATGCATTCCATAAGCGTGAAGTCACCGGCATACCGGTTAATCTCGATCCTGAAACTGAACTCCCGTTTTACAGGGAGGTCTCCAGCTACTGCTCAAAAGTTACGAAGTCAGCCCTCGATTCCGATGACCAGCACCTGATTTCGTTTGCTATGCAGATCGTAAAAAAAAGGATGCTCTCCTCCAGGGCTGCACTTGAACGGACACTTGAGAATCGTTTAAAAGCTCTCAGTAAAGTTGAAGAAAGGGAAGAGAAGCCGGAAAAAACTGAAATCAGGGATATTCAGGCTGATCTGCCAATGTCCGAGGTTACAGCCGAAAGGATAGCTCAACGGTTAATCAGGTCATCTGTCCCGGAGGATGAAAAGTCCCGAAAATCAGAAGCCAGAATTGTTCGCCGAATACGGAAAAAACTTAAATCCCTTCCCGAACAGGACCCGAAAATAAAGGCATTACTTGATGAACTTCACTGGGTTCTGGACGATGATGAAACTGAAAAAGTTATAGTATTCACTGAGTACATCGATACTCTGGAAGCTATCAAGGCTGCACTGGAAGGAGATGACAAGTTCAGGGGAACATGGTCTGTACTTCGTGGTGGTATGACTCTGAAAAGGCGGAAGCGAGTGCAGGAGGATTTCGCATTACCAACCAAGAGAATTCTTTTAGCTACCGATGCGGCCAGCGAGGGTTTGAACCTCCAGCATCACTGCAGGCGAATAATACATTTTGAATTGCCCTGGAATCCAAACCGGCTGGAGCAACGTAATGGTCGTGTTGATCGGTATGGACAGGATAGACAGCCCATAATCAAGTATTTGTACTTTCCCGATACCCCCGAGGACAACGTCCTGAATCGATTGGCAGGGAAAATCGAAACCATGCAGTCAGATCGCATTTCGACGCCTGATATCCTGGGAATTGCCATCGGATCGGGTATCGAAGACAGACTAACTGCACTTGACGGGGAAACCGCTGATCCTGAAAAAGAGGCTGACAATTACGAACATGTCTTTGAGGACAGAACCGCAGAATACATTAATAATGTCCAGCCGTTACTCGTTTCCGGAGTCGATGTCACGAAGGAAATTGAGGACCTACAAAAGTTCCTGGAGATGTCCGAACCGTTAATCGGCGATGATGCGAACCTGGAGTCACACCTGCAAGCCATACTGGGTGACAGCATGATGCCGGTGAACGATGAAGGCGTTTACACGATCCAGGTTCCAAGGCGTTTCAGGGGACCGAATGTAGATCGATTCTACCCGAAAGTTACGTGCAGGCGATCAGTTGCGATAAAAACCAAGCCAGCCGATGTTGAGTTTATCACTCCTATTCATCCTCTGGTGAAGGCTATAAGTGCCGAAGCCAGACAGCGACTGGTCCAGGTTTATTCTGACGATATTGAGTATGCGCCACGGAGATTGGCGGCACGGGAATCCGATAAGGTTAAATCGCCACGGGTTTTGTTTACTTTTATCTCAAGAATCCTTGCCGAGGGATACGAAGGCAATCCTGAGTTGATCGAAGAAAGGATCGAACCGGTTTCAATCGATATCGAGGAAAACATGCTGTCCCCAGAGGCCGATAACGACCTATTCACAGATAGATCAAATCCTGGGGAAGCTGATCTGGCGAATATCCGGGAATTGTTCGAGACAAGTTTTGTAGCTCTCCTGGATAAGGCAAAAGATGAGGCGATTTCCAGGCTGGATAACCGGCGGGATGAACTAATCGAAATAAGGAAGCAAAAAGCAAAAGCGCTCCTCGACGATCTGGAAACTTTCGAGGAGGATCGACTTAAGGAAATTGATGAGGACGAGAAACTTGCCGCTGCCAAATTCAGGGAAGAGCAGGCACTATTTGTGTTCGAGGAGAAACGACGGAAGCTCGATTTTGATGCACGACGTGAAGCGGTGAAAATGGAAATCGGACAACGTAAAGATGAGCTTGAGTCGTTCGTAAAGATCTTCGACCCAGATCCACCACAGGCGATCAGCGCCCTGTTCATACTCCCTGTTGGGGGTGGCAAATGAGTTTTAAACACCTCCATAACCGACAGGGATTCTTCTCGGACTACTACCTGGGCACTATTTTCGGACGAGGCACCGGCAGAGGCTCGAAGCGAAAGTTGTTCAGAAAGGAAGATGTGAAAACATTCTGGCAGTTGAAAAAACTGCATCAGAGGGTTGAGGGACGGGATCTCAAATCCGCAGTTCTTCGTGACCGGTATGCCAATTCCTTACTGCGAGATATTCTCGGCTATTACATGGGTGACGGGGAAGAAGGTATTTATCCGCTTTACGGCGATACAGCTGCTGCTTCAGAAAATAAACGTCCTGTTTTGTTTGTGTTCATTGGTGACTCTGGTCAACCGTTTGAAACTACAACATCCCGAAAAAAGGATGCTCCGAAATACAGGCTCGAAAAAGTCCTAGACGAAAATCGTCTTGATTATGGTCTGATGGTAAACGATAAGTCTGTCCGGTTGATTCGTCGACGTGGTCAGGGGCCTAAGGGTGCCTACATTGAGCTTAATGTTGATGGGTGCCTGGAAGATGATGATGGTGAATCATTCGCTGCTGCCCGGTTGTTGTTCCGGCTCGACACTTTCATCCCCAATGACGAAGGGCTAAAAGAAATTGATGCTATCGAGGTTGAAAGTCGTGCTCATGCCGAAAAAGTCTCGGATGACCTGAAACGGGCTGTATTTACTTCGGCTGAAAAACTGATTGGTGCCCTTATTGAGGATAAACGGGATCGTGCCAGGGAAGCTGGTCTTGAATTTGATCCGTCACAGGATGACCTGCGATTGTATCGGGATGCTGCGCTGTTGTGTCTTTATCGGTTGTTGTTCATTCTGTATGCAGAAGCGTGGTTCGTGAAACTTCTCGCTCACGATATTTACTTCGAGAGTTACTCCCTGTCTTACCTGGTTGAACAGTTATACCGCTACAACCTGGATGATCTTCCTGAAAATAGACAACGGTTCTGGGGGCGCCTGGTTGCCTTGTTCCGGGTTTACGATAAGGGCCTGTTGAATATCCCTGAACACGAGAATATTCCCCCTCGTGGTGGCGATTTCTTCTCTGAAACTACTCCTGATGGTCTGGTTCTTGCTGAGGCTGAACTGGATGACCGTACAATTGCCGGTCTGGTCCTGTTGCTTGCAACAACATCTCCCCGCAGGGGAATCGGACGAGAGCGTGTCAGTTTCAGGGAACTGGGTATTGAGCAACTAGGATCAGTTTACGAGGGGCTTCTGGAGTATGAACCAAAGATTGCGGACAGGACGTTGATCGAGATCCGTGTCTCGGGTAAAAACTACTCCATAGATCCTCATGAGGTCGTCAGATTTGTCGAAACCAAGAACCTCGTGGTTAAGGGTGATTATTCCATTGTCGAGGGTACTGAAGCCGCCAGCCTGCATCCCGAACATGAAGACGATGATGATTTCGATGTCGAGGAACTTGACCTGAGTGCAATTGACGACGATCTAGAAAATGCACCGGACGATGAAGCTGAAAGTATCAAAAAGGGAGCGACGTGCCGCTTAATACGTCGTTTCGAGCTGGGTGATTTTCTGTTCGTTCCGGGTTCAGCACGAAAAGGAAGTGGGAGTTATTATACTCCCGAGGCAATTGTCGATGACATCGTGAAACATGCCTTGGGTCCGCTGGTGGAGGGTAAATCTCCCGCACAGATCGAATCTTTGAAAGTGTGCGATCCTGCAACTGGCAGC
Organism: Planctomycetota bacterium; assembly: GCA_030614715.1. Classification (GTDB taxonomy): domain Bacteria; phylum JAJVIF01; class JAJVIF01; order JAPKYR01; family JAPKYR01; genus JAUWTM01. The sequence continues at coordinate 9,740 of JAUWTM010000025.1, read as the reverse complement.
GGTCATTTCCTGATTGGTGCAATGCGATTCCTCGGACAGGCGCTTCATAAGGCGTATGTGAAGGAACACGGGGACAGTGGACCGCCAGATTTTAAGATCAGGGCAGTTGAGACAGGTGAAAAATGGGACACTGACTGGGGGTCACCTGACAGCCAGGCTCGAGCGTCCGGTTCAATTGCACGTGCATGGTGTAAACGCAGGATCGCAGAGAGATGTCTCTATGGGGTCGACCTGAATCCGACAGCTGTCATGCTGGCAAGAGTTGCGCTGTGGGTTGAATCTCTTGCCGGAGACAGGCCGCTAAGTTATTTCGACCATCACATCAGGTGTGGTAATTCACTGATCGGGACCTGGACTAATCGATTCAGCGATCCACCGATACCTTTCAAGAAGAAGGCTCTCAATAAAAAGGCACAGCTCGGACTTTATACGGGTGTTTTCATGGACAATATCCAGAAGGCTGCTCACCAGAGGCGGCTGATCGATGTCCGACCAGATAACGGGGATTTCAGACCTGAGACTGTTGATGAAATCAAATATAAGAAACACCTTGCTGAACAGTCACGACAGCTTGTCGAGAATGCTAGGCTCCTGTTCGATCTGCGGTGTGCATCGATATTCGGGCTTGAGGATATCTGGGCTAATTTCGAGGTTCTCGCATCATGGGGAATCATGAAACAGCGTGGTGATGTTGCCCCGCTGGAGGATGAGGTCAGGAAACAGCCGTGGTACATGAAGTTCAAAGAAGTCCAGGATCGGGAGCGGTTTTTCCACTGGGAACTTGAGTATCCTGAGGTGTTCCTAGGCGAAAATTCAGGATTCGATGCCATCATAGGGAATCCTCCGTGGGATAAGGTTAAACCAGACAAGAAGGAATTCTACAGTATTGCTGATGTTTTAATTCGGAATTATGTTGGCGAAGAACTTAATATTCGTATTAAGCAGCTTGAGACAAGATATGGAAACCTGCAAGGTGAGTTTTCAATTTATCAAGCGACAATAAAACAAACAGCAACCTATCTCAAAAAGTGTGGAGTTTATCCTCACAATACTTGGACTATTAATGGCAAAAAGACTGGCGGTGACCCAGATCTTTTTAAGTTCTTCATTGAATTGGCTTTTAATTTATGCTCTAAGGAAGGTTATGTCGGATATTTAGTTCCCTCAGCAACTTATAATAATGAAGGTTGTACAGGAATTAGATATCTCATTTTAAATAGTACATCAATCGTCCGTTTCTTTGGATTTGAAAACCGGTTAAAGATCTTTCCAATTCATTCAAGTTACAGATTTGTTTGTTTGGTCTTTCAAAAGACAAATACTACTACGGGTGATTTTATTGCTTGTTTCATGCGTAACGAGATGCAAGACTTAAAAATGCATTTGAATCCATTGCCAAACTTCATGGTTATTTTAAACAAGGATGAAATTCAGCACTTTTCACCAGGGAATTATGCTTTCCTAGAGTACAAGAGCTCCAAGGATCAGAGAATCCTCAAAGACATTATTACTGCTCGACCTCGTCTTGGCGACACAGGTGATAATACCTGGAATGCCAGTTTTTATTCAGATTATCATATGACGGGGGACAAAGACCTATGGACTGACCCAAGGACTGGAAAACTGTTTTCTGTTAAGCAGATTATTGGTGAAATTCCTTGTGATTTTGATGAAACACGGGCACGTATGGCTGAGAAAGGTTTTTGGCCTGTTTACCAAGATGCTCACATACACCAGTTTGTTCTTGAATATAAACCGCTCATGCGTTGGTTAAACTTAGAATCGCATCAGAATAAGTATTCACGTTTGCCTTCAATGGAACCTAAGGTCGTGTTTAGAGGTCCAGCTCGTAATACTGATGAAAGGACAATGATTGCATCAATTTTGCCAGAATGTTCAGTATTTGGACACTCATTGACAGGTATCAATATTACGAATAAATTGAAAGTTCCGCTTACGGTGTATTTAAATTCAATGGTGTTTGACTACCAAGTTAGGCTAAGAGTATGCGGCATGCAAGTCAGTAACTACTTGATTGAGAATTGTGCTTTACCAGGAATAAGTAATATCACCAGCATACCGGATGTGCCAATTTTACATGTTGAGTATAGCAAACGAGCAATATATGATTTTCAAGAATATAATATATTAATGTGTGAGATGAACCTTAAATGTGCTGGACTATTGGGACTTAGCCATGAGGATATGAAATACATAATTAATACGTTCCCAGTTTTTAACAGAAAAAGGAGTTTCTTTAATCAAACTCTGAATACAATGTTAAATGCATGGAATGAAACGGGTGAAATATTCAGTGAAGTGACACAACAAAACTAAAGAATGTAACACTATACAACAGCAGGTGGATTTATGGCATCAGAGGCAGCGGTCAGTTGCGTCAGACATATTATCGAAGAGTACAAGCGATTCCTCCGGACATCGTACAGTTTTCTCGATCCTGGTCTGAATGAACAGTTCGAGAATCACCTTCAGAGTGCGGACGTCGTCATCAAGGGACCGTACGTTACGCTTGCAAGGGATTTTGAAACTGGAAAAACGCTTGCCGATTTAGTGAACGAAGGCATCGCTCATCCATCCCTGGTAAACGCACACTGGGCATTCGGTGATTACCCACTCTTCGCTCATCAGGAGAGAGCTTTCCGCATTTCGAGCGAAGGCGATCCGATGATGGTCACGACCGGTACTGGTTCTGGTAAGACTGAATGTTTCCTTCTGCCGGTGATTGATTACTGTTTGAAGAACCGTGGCAAGGGTGTCAAAGCCCTGCTGATGTACCCTATGAACGCCCTCGCTAACGACCAGTTAGAGCGTCTTAGACGGCTATTACGTGATACTGAGTTACCGATTACTTTCGGTTTATACACAGGAGATTCCGACACGATCTCTTCATCGCTAACAGAACCACCACTAGAAGGCGTTGAGCGGATTACGAGGGAACAAATACGGAGAGATCCACCGGATATCCTCTTGACCAACTATAAGCAGCTCGAATTCCTGCTAATCCGGTCTGAAGATCGCCACCTGTTCACGAAAAGCCTGAAATACCTGGTTCTGGACGAGATTCATTCATACAGAGGAGCACTGGCGACTGAAATCGCATGCTTGATAAGGCGTTTGAAAGCCCATTGTGAACTTGATCCCGGTGAACTGATCGGGATTGGAACATCGGCGACCGTTGCAGAAGGCGAGGAGGGAATAATAAGCCTCGCAAAGTTTGGCTCTGACCTATTCGGTGAGAAGTTCAAGCCTGAGCACATTATTGTCGAAAGGTATCAGATCCCGGATCCCGAGGGAGTGCCGGACTGGACACCTCCACCTGCGGATATTACCGATTCGGAACTGAGAGATTTATCGATTGACGACTCAGAACGGATCGAGAATCTAGCCGCAAAACTATTAGGGAAACCATTGTCGGGAACGGGTGACTTGACTGAACGAATCAAGGCTGCCCTTCGAGGTAATCGGTTGGTATTGCTCCTCGAAGATGAGCTGGCGAAACCGAAATCTGTACAGGACATGGCGAATAAGGTCAGGGAAACGTTCCCGGACCGTAAAGATTTCAGCCTGGAAAAGGTTGAACGTGAAGTTGAAGCGTATCTGCTGCTGGGAAGTATCGGTGATGATGAACATCCACCCCGGTTAAGGCCGAAATTACATCTTTTCTGTCATGGAATTTATGACGTCAATATTTGTTTAAACACCGAATGTAGGAAGCTCATTCAGCATGGGTCCGATACATGCCCTGAATGTGGATCAAGGGCGATGCCAGCGGCCCTTTGTCGCACGTGCGGTCAGGATTTCGTTAAGGTTAAAGTGTATGAGGGATCTCCTCAACTGATTCCGGACAGTGGGTGGGTTAGCGACGAGAGATTCACCAGGTTTTTAACACCACATGTCAATGTGTTTGCTGATGCGGCAGATTCATCAGAAGACGACGAGGAAGATTCTGAATTCCTTCCCGGCATGACACCTCCTGCACATATCGATGATGGGCTGGAGGGAGTTTTTATATGCCCGAAATGTGCTCGAATTACCGACAGTAAATCCTGCGACAACTGCGATGGTGATGCTGTTGAATATCGAATGAAAAAGGGCAAGGGGCATTCCTGTCCTGCGTGTGGGTCACGGGTAACGAGGCGGGAGATTATTTCACCGTTACGTACCGGTACTGCATCCTCAGTTTCCATGTTAATGACTCCGCATCTGGATCGACTCGAAGACGATGATCGTAAACTTCTCGTATTCGCTGATAACCGTCAGGATGCAGCTCATCAGTCCGGATATTCCCGGCACAGGCAGAGACAATTCGTGATCCGGCACCTCATTGAAAAGTACGTGAGGGAATCGGAAGATGGGATTGGCATTGAAGAACTGCCGTATAAACTCCTTGATGGATTCAAGGAGCTGGGGATTATCAAGTACAGACCAGGTAAATCGGTCGAGAAAAACTGGCTAACCGTGCTGTCGCATGAAGTTGCATCGGAATTCTGCCGTCCGACACACCTGCGTTTATCATTAGAGAACCTTGGGCTGGTCGCTCTTAGTTATGATTACCTGGATGATATAGCAGAAGATCCGGATTTCATCGAGATATGCGAGGCTGCTGGGACAACACCGGATGTTGGTAAGGATTTAGTACGTGCGTTACTGGATATTCTAAGACGTCAGCGTGCGGTTAATTTCACTTTCTTCCAGGAATGGTTGAATCTGGATAAGAGCCCGTACACACAGCTTGCTCTGGAACCATTTCATCTCAGTATTCCTGATCAGGTCCAGAATTTGAAGCCGATGGTGTATGCGTTTGATCGACCTCAGACTCTGAAGAAGAACTTCCGTGCGATTGTTCGTGACTCTGGTAAGGGAAGGATGCCTGGTCCACAGGCGCTAACTGCCAGAGCCCTTGGTTGCGGCCTTGACGCAGCTGATAGATTTGTCAGGGATACATTTAAGCTCCTCGTCGATGAAAAGTACGGATTGCTTGAGGTCCCCAAGAAATTGCCGTTCAAGGGAATTCCCGCTGATCTGAAACGATTCCAGGTCCAGCGAAATATGATACGCCTTGTGAAACCCGAGAGTGGGTACAGATGTCCGGCTTGTAAGGTCTGGAGGGCGTACGAGTTCGTGACATGTCCGACTGCATCATGCAAACGGGGAATGCTGGAGCCCGAACCGGTTAATCGTGATAATTATTACGTTAATCTTTACACGGATCGACCTCCACAGAGGCTGCGGTTGGAGGAACACACTGCTCAAATTAGTGCAGAGGTTCGGGCAAAGCGTGAGACAAGTTTCAAGGAAGGAAAACTCGAAATCCTTGTATGTTCGCCAACCCTGGAGCTGGGAGTTGATATTGGGCCATTACTCACAGTAGTTCTCAGGAATGCTCCCCCGACACCTGCAAATTACGCCCAGCGGATCGGTCGTGCAGGTCGGCGGTTGAGGATCGGATTCGTCACGACTTACTGCGGTGCAGGTCCACATGATCGACACGCATTCGAGCGTCCTGAGTGGTTAATATCAGGTTTATTCAAACCGCCGAATGTCAGACTTGATAATCCTCGCATTGTTGACAGGCATTTACGGTCTTATTTGCTTGAACTATTAGACGCCCAGCTTCCTCGACTGATGAAAGATTTCGTGGATAATATAAAAAAGCCACAGAACTTCAAGGATGACAAGGTCGAATTAATTGCTGAGGAAATCCAGGAACGAGAGGACGAATGCGCTCAGTCGCTTGTCACATTATTTAAACAGGATCTCGCTGAAGGTCGAACGACGCTTTACGATGAGAATTATGCAAGGTCGATTCTAAAAGGTTTCAGATCGTCAGTTAAAGGTGTTCTTGATGATTGGTGGGCTCAGGTTCTGAGGCTCGATGCAGAATTTAAGGAATTCGCTACTGTCGGCTCCTCAAAGTATGACATGAAAAAAGCAGGTGCCAGGATGCGTGCTTACCGTGAGATTACCTCGGATAAACGAAGTGCGTACACCCTGAATTATCTAGCCACAACAGGATTGCTGCCGTCGTACCAGTTCCCGACTGATGTCTTTTCACTTGATCCGGGCGTTGAGGATACACCGACGCTGAGAAGATCAGCCATCGTGGCATTGGGAGAATTTGCTCCCGGCAATCTCGTGTATGCGAACAATAAAAAGCTACGGTCAATAAGGGCGATATACGGAAGTCCGAAAGGCGACAGGTTTAAACCGACTGATAAATCGGACCTGGATACCTCAGGTCGAACAAAGCAGTTCTACTTTTGCAGGCATTGTGATACTGCGCTTGAACAATTACGTAATTCCTGTCCCACTTGCAGTAACCTGATTGAGATGGGCACACAGGTAGCCTTCCTTGATAACTTCGAGGCTGAGGAACAAACGAAGATCACAGCCGATGAGGAAGCACGGGATCGTGCATATTTCATTTTGAAAGAATCGCTGATCGAAAAAGGTGAAACGAAATGTGACCTGTACAAGTATCCGTTTGCACCACTCGAACACAGGCGTGGTGCAGATATTCTAGTTACAAACTGGGGCAGACAGACACACGATTCACCTGAAGGTGAGCGATTCAGCCTTTGCAGTGATTGTGGCAGGCACCGTCGATTTGATCCTATCGATAAACCTAAAGAAGCCGATCGCTGGGACGAGTGGCATTCTAAGTTCTGCAACGGGACTATCAGGGATGTGGTACTGGGATATGAATTTACTACTGATATTCTTGTCGTATCGGTTCCTTATCCACCAGGAGAATCACCGGATTCTGATGTCAGCAACAGCTTTATGAGGACCCTGGCAGAGGCATTATTACTGGGATCTGCATTATTGCTCGAGGTTGAAGTTGGGGAAGTCGGCTCTTTCGTTAGGAGAAAAGGCCCGAACTCACTCGGTCCACAGATTATTCTGTATGAATCAACTCCTGGTGGTGCAGGATATCTGGAAGAGTTAGCGAAGAACCTGCCACAAGTCGCCCAGAGCGCTTATGATCGTCTGTTCGGACATGAATGCTCCCGGTCCTGTTACAGATGTCTGAAAAGGTACGGTAACCAAAGATTTCACGGGTTATTCGATAAGGAATCAGTAAGATCGGTTCTGTTCCAGCTTGCCGGTGAATCAAGCCCAGTGGTCGAGACTGTTATGGTTAATAAGGGTGCAGATGCGCTCAAACAAAACCTGGAGGAGCGGAATCGTGAAGTTGGGGGAACACCGGAAAGTCCGATTGAAGTTGCTCTGCTGGAAGCGATGAGAGCGTTCCCAGGTTTACCGGAACCGGTTGCCCAGTTCGAAGTTAGGGAAGAAGATAGGCTGGTGACTGTACCTGATTTCGCATACCCGGACGAGAAGATTGCGATATTCTGTGACGGGTATCAATACCATGGCGACCGTGACACACTTGAGAGTGATTCGTCGAAGCGCAACTACCTCCAGACGCAGGCTTGGACTGTTCTGGTGTATTGGGGCAGGCAGATCCTGAAGAATCCGGATCGAGTTGTCAGAGAGATTGCTGCAATATATCAAATTAGGCTGAATCAATGAAAGGCACCTAACAATGAGCCAAATAGATCTAGCAATTTTATGTTCTCAACCCCAAGTCTTTCGTCATGGTGACGGGGAAATAACCGCCGTTGATAGATTGAACTTTAATCACGAGAAAAGGTTATTAATTGACAGTATGACTGAGGTTGGCAAAGATATCAGGATTCTGTTCGAATATGCTACAACTGATATACTATTGAAGGTTCTCACGCTTGGGTGTAAAGCCCTACATTTTAGTGGTCACGGTGATTTAGACGGACTCCTCTTTGAAGATGGTGCTGGTTCGGGTCAAGTTATTACTCCAGATGGTTTGAAAACTATTTTAACTGCTGGCAATGACTGCCAAATCAAGTTTGCGTTTGTGAGTGCATGTAAATCACAAACTATTGGTGAAGTATTCAACCAAGCTGGTGTTCCGCATGTTGTTTCTGTCGAAGTAACTCAAAGCATTGATGATCGGGCTGCGATTGTGTTTACACGGCATTTTTATCTTTCTCTATTATCTGGGAATACTGTTAAGCAAGCATTTGAAATGGGTGTAGCGGCGGTAAGTTCTGATCCCCATACTGATAATTCGACTATTGAAGCAGATAAATTCATTTTGCTTCCTGAAAGTGATGCCCACGATTACGTGGTGTATGATGAATTGAATAATGGTGAGTTTGTTGATTTATCTAAAGAACTACCTCAATCGAACTTGCCAACTATTTCTAATTTCGTTGGTCGACACCATGAAATTGCCAAGATTGTATCTCTTTTAATTGATAATCGACTGGTAACTATTAAAGGGATACCAGGTATTGGAAAAACTTCCCTCAGTGTAGAGTCTGCTAAATACATGCATGCTAGATGTTTGGTAAGTGATGGTTCTTGTTTGGTCAGATTAAAAGGAGCTAAAAGCCCAGAGGCTGTTACTGCCACAATCTCACAGGCAATGGGATTGCCAGCTAATGATACTGATGAGTTAATCGGTGCTTTAAGAGAGCTCGATGTGTTATTAGTACTTGATAATTGCGATGATATAATTAATGAAATTCATGCTGGTTTTATTGAGTATATTGAATCTATTTTGTCGAATACAATAAACGTCAAGATATTGTTATCATCAAGACAGCCATTGGAAATTGCAGGAGAAAAGATTATTGATTTGAGGAGATTGAACCCTCACGAAGGATATGAATTGTTCTCGAATGTTGCCCCAATCCAGCTTGACGAATATGATTATTCAGAAATAGCGCCGTTATTAAATTACTTATCAGGCCACCCTCATGCAATTAAGCTAATTGCACCCTTGCTCGAACATCGTACGTTAGAGGAGCTAATTCAGGATTTAAATGAAAACAGAGAAAAGCTGCTTCAGCATCAAGCTATACCAGAAGCAGAATTAACTCCAGAACTTAGTTATGAATTGTCACTTCAGTTATCCATCGATCTGCTTAAGCAAAAAGATGCAAGGTTACTAGAGCTATTAGGTATATTCAGTTTAATTCCTCACGAAGAAATATCGGGTGTATTATTTGATGAGCTCACAGGTGAAATCCCTGAAAGTCTTGCATTTATATGGGGAGAAGAATGGAAAAATGATATTACTTGGTTAATTAGACTTTCAATACTTGAGAGGGATGTATATGAGGAATTTACGCATTTCCATACATTCCCTTTTATTTGTTCATATGCAAGTAGATTATTAAACAAAGATAAGACGGTAACGTATTATAATAGAATCTGTGATTTGTATTCAGAAACGCTTGGATTATGGTACACGTTTTTAACGGCTGGTCAACTAAGGCATATAATACCTAGGCTCGAAATTATTGAGGGTAACATTTGGAATTTGTTAACAATGACAGAATTGCACAGGCGTGCACATAAAGATGATAAACTAACTAACATTGGAACTATAACAATGTTTCTGCCACAATTCATCAATCATCATTACTACCGTGTAAACGATGCAATACGGGCTGCAAAATTATGCATTAAAGCATGTAAGAATATAAATGATCTGTTTGGCGTTGCATTAGGACATCGTAATTTAGGCATGTTATACAGAACAGTAATGGAATGGGAATTAGCTAAGAAACACTTTGAGATTGCGAAAACATCATTCAATGAATTGGGGGAAACTGAATCTGAAGTCGAATCAGAATTGCTGAGGGCAGAAATTGGACTTAATACTAATG
>JAUWTM010000188.1 GCA_030614715.1 Planctomycetota bacterium | reverse complement strand
TTCGCAATGACGCGAGACAGGAATAAATGCTTACTGAAATGAATCGGGTGAATGTTATGAGAGCAAAACCCAGGAATAAAAAAATCAATGGAAGGCGGCGCGAGCGAGGAGTGGTTCTTATTGCCATCCTGATGTTCGTCGCTATGATCCTGCCGATAACACTTTTGATCCTCGACACGGTCAGGATCGAAAGCCTCCTGCCGGTGAACGAGGCATATACCAGGACCGCTGGCGACGAAGCCGACAAGGGTTTCTACGACGCACTGGCTGCGATTGTCGGCGACCAGGACAGCTTCCTGGTCGACCCGTCGCGCGATCCACTCGACGGAGATTACCTTATCAACACGGATCCCGATTCGCTGTCCGGCAGGCATGAGTACGACTACCTTGCAGAGATGTGGGCGAGGCATCCTGACAACGACACGGTCTTCATCGTCGAGCGTTCCCTTGAAAACTGGAACGGAAGCGATCCCGATGAACACTCGGTTCCAGCACGATGGCAGCTAATGAACGTCCCGTTCGGAATGGACGATTTTGGTGAATTTTACGCTGACGATCCAAATCCCAGGATCCTTCTTCCGTTTGAGTATGTCGGTGAGAATTCTCTCTCAGCCGAAGAGAGAAGGGCTCCCGCGTACTACATCGATCCCAGTGAAGATAGCATGCTGAACGTCCAGCATGACGGTGCCTCACCCTCGTATTTTGCATCACAGGACCTTGCCACTTTCTGGCAGCTGCCGCCATCAGATCCACAGTACTACGAAAACATTGGGAACGGCGACACGATCGTTCAGTTCATTCCGCGCCCGGCGAGCTACTTCAGGAACACTCACGGTAACCCTGTGGTGGGCATAAACGGCGTTGGCCTGCCTGCCCAGGAATCAGACGCCACATTCGCATTCCTGCAGGGCACCAATGAGGTCGACCGGCTCGTTTACGACTGCCTCTACGATTACGATGAGGGAACAAACCAGTACCCCGAATACATACCATTGCAACAGGCTGTGACGGACTCCATGTGGGCGAACGAGTACTTCGGTTCCACGAATGCCGGAGGAGTTACTGCGGCGTTCGTAACCTCGAATCTCGAATACAAGCCGTCTCCGGGAACAATGACACCCTACCAGCTTGGTGCCCAGGAGGAAGACGCTGTCCCCGGCTGGCACATGGCTATCGTGTCCGACGAGGCCGGACGCTTCCCGGTCAACAACCTGCTGAATATCATCTTCTCATCTCACAATCTGGAATACATCGAAGGAGACGGTGATCCGGACAGGCCAATCGTGCGTCGCGACCAGTATGACACTAACCTAGATCTTATCGATGATGACAATCACCCGAACAACTCGGGATGGCTCATGGCGAGGGACATCCTGACAAGCCTTCTCATGTCGGATCTCGAGATGGCGCGTCTTGCGGACACCTGGGACAACGTTGTGTTTGAGGTTTATCAGGATAAAGCCGTAGACCTGATTCGCCAGATGCTTGTAAGGAGAAATCAACTCGATCTCAACAGCGACTTCAACAGGGACGGTTTATACGACGTCGATGATGACTCTAATGGCGAGATATTCCAGTTCCCCGAGATCCTTGGAAATAATGATTCACCGACCATAAATAATGTCACGGGAATTGACCCGCTGGACGGTTCAGGACGAATTGGAGACGGTCAGGATCTGTGGGACGGCACATGGCGCGTGTTCGAGAATCCCAAGGACATGCTCTCTGACTTCGCCGGCGATATCGGGCTGGATAGGCTCACGCAGGCTGAGTTCGAGCTCCTGAACCAGCGTGTGACAGTCTATACGATGGATACCGAGCACACTGCCGATCCCGATCATCCGAACGTGCGTAGTCCACTTGTTATCGGCTACGATGTGCGTCACAACATCAACCGTATGTGGCCCGATGATGATCCCAATACCCAGTTAATTGATGAAAGCGCACTCTGGGATTATTTCCGCCCGATCCTCGGCACTGCACGTATGCAGAGCATCATCAACTGGCGCGAAGGCCTTGTCGACCTGAACGGTGACGGCGACCTCGATGACGAGTATGTCGAGCAGCCCGTGTCATCGGAACGCTTTGTTCTCGATACAGGTGCTTCGCCACCAACGATGTACGAGGAGCTTGACGACTGGCCGGTCAGCACACTCACATACCGCGAGCGGAACCATCCCAATTATCAGGATCCTTCCCTGGCACAGCAGATCATCGATCCCGACTACCTCAACATCAAGTCACTCGGTGACATGATCACAATCCCGATGAGCAGCAGTGAAGGATTAATAGCATATTCGGAAGCTCAGAATGTCAGCGACACACCTGCACTCGTGATTGTCGATGAAGCCGGTGTCCTTCGGTACGATAATGGCGGCGAAAGGAGTATTTATCCGGACTTTTCAAACGCCGGAGCGGACATAGCGTACGATGATTCAGACGATACGAGTTCGGAGATATTCAGGAACCAGCTCGATTTTACAAACGAAATTTCAATCAATAACGGCAGGTATCATGTTTCGTGGGGACCGGGCGATGCGCTTATGGCGTATTACAACGGCGACGGCGATGACATCTACACCTTCGACACTGTCAACGATGTCGAGGAACAGGTGTTGAACAGTGCCAACATGGCCCCGATCATCGAGGATTCGAGCACCGATACTGCACAGTTCTGGTCGGACCATCCGGACAACCTGGTCGGCGATGCAATCTTCGAGATGGGCAGTCCGGACATAAATCCTGACAGCAGCTATGCTGAAATTGCATTCTCGCAGGTCGCGGATAACGTAAACTCTGATGTATTCCTTGATTTCGATCCATCCAGCGGCAACGGTTCCGCTTACAATATCGCTACTGTCGATTACGAGAATTACACAGTCGACACACTTACCGACAACGAAATCGGCACGTTCGATTACGCTCCCGACTTTTCACAGAACGGCGAACAGATTATCTTCACGCGTACCGATTACAATAACTTTATTAACATGATTCTCAATATTTTCGGTGGCGGACCGGTTCCGGTCACAACACTGATGATGATGAATCGGGACGGCAGCGCTCTGAATCCGGTGCTCATGGAGTATGACATCGGGTTCAACATGGACGGCGTTGACAACCTGGTCGAACTCGATTTCAGCGACTGGCCGGATTCACTCACACTTGAAATTCATCAGCCCATGTTCCCGAATTTCTCCCCCGATGGCCGGAACATTGTGTTCATGGACATTCCTGTAACAGCGAGAGTCGATCTTGTTACAGGAACGTCATCACTCACAGATGCAGGCACACCTGACGTTCGCTCCATGGCAGTCGGAACTGAGGGTATGTTCTACCAGAGCTGGCGGGACACACGTGCAGTCGTTGCCGATGTAAATGATTTCGAAATCTTCCCCGACTGGGGACTTGGAAATATCAGGCTTTCTTACCAGCAGAATTACCAGTCCGGCTCCATCTCGGGAATCCCGGTATCTCTTATTCAGGCATCCACAACCGATGGTCCTTACGGCGATCCGTTCACCGATGATGAGCGGGACATGATCGCCCAGGACATTCAGGAAGCGTCGCTTGCACTCAGGTGGTCCTCAGCCGGTGACGATCAGAACTGGCGATATAAGGACCTTCCCGCGGTTCCCGAGCACGTGGTCAATGTTCTTGAAGCGATGGCTGACGTCGTCTGCTTCAGGGATCCCTATGTCGGTTATGACGCAGGGTACAACCCGGGACCACCAACCGTTCCACCGCAGCCGGTGCTTGCGCCGCCGATCCAGGCTTACCCGGGCCTGGTAAATATAAACACAGCCACAAGGCCTGTACTCAGATCGCTGTTCCTCCTGATGTTCCAGGGCCCGAACCAACTCGATCCTGACGATGATGGTGATGACAGCGGTCCACAGCCCAGGTGGAATGACGGGTCAAGGTCGTACTACATCAACCTGATGGATCTTCCCGAAGGCGACGTTGCCAATCAGGAACGCTTCATGGCGATGATGATCGCCGACCGTTACGCGCACCAGGTATGCGAGTACAGGAGATGGATTTACAACAACCAGGGTAACCTCGGTGTTACCGACGAAACAGTCCCGAGTAACCTTCCGCTCTACGAAAACGAGTACTCAGCGCTTGACGATCCCCCGATCGCACATTACGGAAACTACCGTGCGAACCCGTTCTACCCGTTGACAGATACCGACCCGAACGATGCGTATACCCAGGTTCCCGAGCTCACGTCATCCGCTCCGGCTCCGCCGTTCCGGACAATCGTCGACCTCTTCAAGGTCATGCTTTACGACGATCAGGCGTTCAGCGATGAATGGACGTACGAGGGGATCGACGCAAGCGGTGGTCCGGATCCCGACTGGCTGCCTGAATCAATGGACGAGGACGGTCCGGTTGGATCGAACCTGAACGCACTCGATGTATACGGTCCGATCTACAACGCGGAGGACGAACGAACCTGTTCGCATCCCGATACCGGCCTTAACGGCCTCGACGGTGGGATCATGTCAGGCTTCGAAGTCGACGTCTGGAACGACGCAACTATGGGTGGCTACAACAATTTCAACGAGCACCAGCAGTTCAGGCTCTTCTCGGCTGACGATTTCCGCAGGATCGCTCCGTTTATCACCGTGAGGACCTACAACTACAGGATAGAGAGCCGCGGCGTGATCAGGATCGCTTCGGGACTGCAGCGCACTGACATCACACGCGACAAGATCTGGTACATCACCACGAACGTGGAAGCAAACTACGGCAGCCGGCTGAACGTGAACGGCAACCAGGTCTTCAACCAGATGGATTCTCTCGACTCGAGCTTCCTCGCGCAGAACAGGGGAACCGACGGATACTATGTACTGTATTTCGAGGAAACTCCTCAATCAGGACTATCTCTTGTGCGCGGTAGTTTCCTGCCTGAATGATCATATACGTATAAAATTTCAAGGGCGCACAAGCGCCCTTTTTTCATTTTAGTCCAGGATGTTTCAGATCCCGGAATTTGCCGTCCAATGTGGGCTTTGTGAAATAACTGACGATAAACTATATAATTAAGCTGAAGGCCTTGAACCTTTATTGGTCTTAATGTATCCTACCTTTTCAAGCAGAGTGTGGAGAACGAGTCAGGCTCGTTCACTGCTTATACATTGTAATAGAATCTTGCTGATTATTGTCTTGACTTTCAAGTGCCCGGCAACTATCATGGGGCCTTTGTTACTGGCCTTATCTTACTAATAAAAAATAATAAAACACACGACGTGCGATTCATTGATCTATCATCCGTGTTTTCCAGGAGGAAATCTCTGTGAACACTGGAAGCAGCTTTGCGGCTAGGCTTCTCAGCATGGCCTTAGCAATTACTATTCTATTGATAGTTGGGGCTTCAGCACCCAGCCATGCCGATGTGGCATGCCGGTTAGCCGGTGTAAATGTCACTGCCGGTACCTCCGGTGAAGCGGTAGTGCTTTCCGTTGAGGGCACACCCGAATACCAGGTCGTCCCGCTGGACAATAACGCTGGTTTGGCAATCGTTTTAGCCGATTGTGAACTGGCGGACGGGTTCCAGCTTCCGGCCCTAGCAACCAACTCCAGGATCAGCCAGATCGAGTACCGTCTGACTCTCCTTGCAGGCACCCAGAGTGTCGAATTGACCATCCGCGTGGCTCCGGACCAGTACTACGGCTACTCCGTGGACACTTCCGAGGCCGGGCTTCTCACGGTCAATCTCACACCCGAGGTTGCACCCGAACCTCCACAGCCCGCTCCACGGAGCGAGGTTATAGAAGAGGTCGAGGTGATGTGGTATGGACCTCGCGAGGGTGATCCGGACGCCATTTTCCGTGTCGACTCAATCGACGTAACTGACTCGGCTGGTGGTGAACTGGTTGTAATCGAGCTGGACAAGCCTGCCGATCCCAGGGTGCGTAAATTCTCGTACCCCAACAGGATCGTTCTCGAGCTTGACGGCGGATACCTGGCCGATGAGGTTGACGAATACCTTTACACCAGCCGTGACGGTCTGGTGACGAAGATTGATATTCTGTTCTCACCTCAACACCTTGCTGGCGTCTTCCAGCTCATCATTTCCTGTCCGGAAATGGGCTCCTACGAGTACACGACCGACGGGACAACCTACTCGATCCTGATTCTCCCCGATGACGGAACCGAGCTGGTTGAAGAGACCATAGAGGTCGAAGTGACGCTCGAAGAAACTCAGATCGAGCCGGCAACCTACGAGGTTGAGGAAGAAGAGATTGTCGAGATTGTCGAGGTCGAGGGTACAGTCGAGATCGAAGAGGAAGCAGTTGAGGAAGTAGTTATCGAAGAGCCTGTCGAGATCGTTGAACCCGTTGAGATCGTTGAGCCAGTCGAGATAGTCGAACCCGTTGAGATCGTAGAACCTGTCGAGATAGTCGAACCCATTGTAGTTGAGGAACCAGTACTGATCGCAGAGGTTCCTGAACCGGTTGTAATGGACGAAACTCCTGAACCGGTCATGGAAATCGAAGAAGTCGAGGAAATGTACGAGCCTGTTGACGACATCGGCTTCTATGAGTATCCCGACGTTCCAATGGATGGCGAAAGCGCAGATGGTGGAACATACGCGTTCCCTGAGCGCGAGGAATCTATAGATCCGAACCACGTGTCGGACGCCATAGTCAGTCTCAATGTTACGGCAGCCAGTTTCGTGGACGTCATGATGATACTTGCCGAGCAGGCAGGTGTTAACTTCGTCCTCGATGCCTACTGGAACATCCCACCGACAGGATTCATCCGTGAGGGCTTCCGTCCTCCGGGAGGACCCGGCGGCGGTAGCGGTAGCGGTGGCTTCGGCGGTGGCAGCGGATTTGATCCCCGCCTTGGATTCAGCTTTGGCTCCGTTACCATGCACCTCAGCCAGGTCAGGTTTGACACTGCGTTCAGCATGCTGATGCAGGCCAATAACCTCCGGTACACGGTATTCCGATATTCAGAAGATACAGACCCGATTCTCTTCATCTCGAGTCGCGAGCGAATCGAGCAGGAACTGGGTCTTGGTTCAATACAGATTTACCACCTGCATTACATCGATCCGGGCGCAGCCCTTAACTTCCTTGCCAACATGGACCTTCTGCCGACCACATCCGGTTACGGAATGTGGACTTACGGTGGAGGCGATAGCGGTAGTGGTGGCGGTGGCGGTAGCGGCGGCTTCGGTGGCGGTGGGTTCAGCAGTAACCAGCCCGGCGCGTTCACCAATTCCATCGGCACTCCTGTAGCCAGCTACGGCACCAGTCAGTTCTCCGGCTCCACCATGCAACTCGGTGGTGGCGGTTCCGGTGGCAGTGGTGGCGGCAGCTTCGGTGGCGGCAGCGGTGGTTCCGGTGGTGGTGGCAGCGGTGGAGCCGGTGGCGGCGGCGGTGGTGGCGGGTCCAGTGGAACTGCCAAAACCGGTGCAATCGGTATCATAGCCACTGCTGAGACCCACGATTCAATCCGTGAAGCACTTATGCAGATCGACAAACCTCCGAAGCAGATCTTCGTTGAGTCGACCTTCATCACATACGACGAAACCAATCCGGATGGACGCCCACTCGTTTACGGCCTTCAGAACATCGGTGACTGGGCTCTCGAAACAGGCGGAGATCGCTTCTGGGC
>JAUWTM010000212.1 GCA_030614715.1 Planctomycetota bacterium | reverse complement strand
TTATATCGAGTTATTTGTCTGCGATCGGGATGGTTCGAACGAAAGGCAGATCACACGTAACAGGTTCGCTGATTCGTTCCCTGCCCTCTCAGATGACGGTCTGTGGGTTGTCTTCATCTCAAAACGCTGGGACTTCACCGGTGACGGTCATTACGACGAAGCATTGTTCTACATGGATATCAATGGCGAGAACGTGTACAAGATCACCAAGGATCCGTACTTCCAGTGGCAACCCGATCTGTAAAGATAAATTCATCAAACATGCAAATTCAGGACCGGTCCCAAACCGGTCCTTTTTTTTCGTCAACGCACGAATTTATGACACACGAATTTATGAAGCATGAATTTATGAAACACGAATTTATGACGCACGAACGTTTTCAAGGCATCCACTTCTCTCCTTTCAGAAAGAAAAAGTGTAATCGATGTCATGATATCTTTCACAAACGTGTGTAATCTACTTAATAGTCACAACTTAATAATCACAACCCCGTAGCACAGCACGGCAGTGCGTCCTTCATTTATATATTTACAAATACCTACGCACTGCCGTACGGTTGTACGGGTTGGGGTGAATGTAGGATGGATGCACTGCCGTACGGTTGTACGGGTTGGGGTGAATGTAGGATGGACGCACTGCCGTGCTGTGCTACGGGAGAATATTTCGATTGTGTGTAAAAAAATCCCCCGGACGTCATCCGGGGAATTGTTTTTATAATTTATGCAACCTTGTGCTTTCTCATTACGCCTCGACTGCCACGGGAGCTGCAGCCATGGCCTTGTACTTTTCGTGCCTGATGGTGAATTCCTGAATTAGTCGCTTGTGAAGCCTCTCAGCTTCTTCAGGGAAGGTCTTCGTCAGGCTTGCATAGCGCACTTCACCCATCAGGAAGTCGTGCAGGTCACCTGTAGGCTCCTTGGAATCGAGCTGGAACGGATTCTTGCCCTCGAGCGTGCGCAGCGGATTGTACCTGTACAACGGCCAGTATCCGCACTCCACCGCGAGTGCCATCTCTTCCATTGATTTACCCATTCCCGCCCTGATACCGTGGTTGATACACGGTGAATAAGCAATGATTATCGACGGTCCGGGGTAAGCCTCGGCTTCGAGGAACGCTTTCAGGGTCTGGTTCTTGTTGGCACCCATCGCAATCGACGCCACGTAGACGTAACCATAGGTCATCAGCATCGCGCCAAGGTCCTTCTTGGCTGTTTTCTTACCGGACTCAGCGAATTTTGCTACCGAACCGGTCGGCGTTGCCTTGGATGCCTGTCCGCCAGTGTTGGAGTAAACCTCGGTGTCCAAACACAGGATGTTGACATCCATGTTCATCGCCATTACGTGGTCGAGACCACCGTAGCCGATGTCATACGCCCAACCGTCACCACCGATAGCCCAGATTGACTTTTTAGTGAACATATCGCCCATGTTGAGGATGAGATTGAGTGTCTCGCTGTCTCCCGCATGCTGACCGAGAAGTCCAGCCAGCCTGTTACCGGTTTCCTTGGACTTGTCAGCGAGCTCGCGGACCCCCTGCCATTCTTCCATAGCGTTCCTGAGATCACCTGAAGCACCCTCATCAATGGCTTTCCTGATTAGAACATCGATCCGATCACGTCGCTGATCGTGCGAAAGTTTCATACCGAAAGCGTATTCCGCGTTGTCCTCGAACAGGCTGTTCGCCCATGCAGGACCATGACCGTCCTTGTTGACGGCGAACGGACAGACCGGGGCGCTGCCGCCATAAATAGATGAACACCCGGTTGCGTTACCGATGAGCAGTCTGTCGCCGAATAACTGGGTCAGAAGCTTATAATACGATGTCTCGCCGCAGCCGCCACAGGCGCCGGAGAACTCGAACAACGGTTCCTGGTACTGGCTTCCCGCTATTGTTGTCTTCGGCATCAGGTCCGGCTTCGGAGTGACTGTTTCAGCGTACTTGTAGTTCGGCTCCTGCTCCTCGCGCTGCGTTTCCAGCGGGAGCATCGTTAGCGAGGGGTCCTTGTCGCCCTTCTTGTTGACGGGACAAATGTCTGCACAGTTACCGCAACCGGTGCAGTCATCGATGTACACCTGCATACGGTACTTCAGGCCTGAAAGCTGTTTGGCTTTTGTGTCTATCATGACGAAAGAAGCCGGAGCTTTCGAAACCTCCTCCTCGTTGAGCAGGACAGGCCTTATGACCGCGTGCGGGCAGACAAACGAGCACTGGTTGCACATGATGCAGGTTTCCGGATTCCACTCGGGTACGTTGATCGCGATTCCGCGCTTCTCAAACTGTGATGTATCGACCGGGAAGGTTCCATCAGGACCCGTCCACTCGTAAGTGCCATCGAGCTCACCAGAAAAGGCACTGACCGGCATGTCGTCGCCTTTCTGGATTGATATGGGTCGCATGACCCTGGTAACCCACTCCGGCTCGTCAGTGGCCTCAACCGGATCATCGGGAGCATCGGCCCATTCCGGCGGCACATCGACTTTCTTCAACTCAGCGATCGTCGCGTCGACCGCATCCCAGTTCATCTTAACGACCTCGTCACCCTTCGAGCCGTAAGTTTTCTTGATGGCTTTCTTCAGGTAATCAATGGCCTCATCAACCGGAAGCACCTTCGAAAGGTTAAAGAAGACCGTCTGCATGATCATATTGATCCTGCCGCCAAGGCCAACTTTCTCCGCTATTTCAACCGCGTCGATCGTGTAAAACTCGATGTTGTTCTTTGCTATATATCTCTTCAGAGAACCCGGAATTTCCCGGTTGTAATCGTCATTGCAGATCCAGTGACAGTTCAGAACGAATGTTCCACCCGGCTTGAGGTCTGAGACCATGTCATAGACACCCACGTAAGCAGGACTGTGACATGCAACGTAATCAGCGTCCTTGATGAAATAATGACCGCGGATCGGGTGATCGGAGAACCTGAGGTGGCTGACCGTGATGCCGCCGGATTTCTTCGCATCGTACGCGAAATAACCCTGTGTGAACTTATCTGTGTGGTCGCCGATGATCTTGATGGCTTCCTTGTTCGCACCAACCGTTCCGTCGGCGCCAAGTCCCCAGAACTTACAGCTCACGGTTCCCTCAGGCTGGGTATCGATCTCTTCTTTGATATCGAGAGAAGTGTGTGTGACATCGTCGACAATACCGACAGTGAAATTGCCCTTAGGCTTCCCCTGTTCGAGGTTTTCGAATATCGCCTTTACGTGCGACGGATTGAAGTCCTTGGATGAAAGACCGTACCTGCCACCATAGATGTCGATATCGGTCATTCCTTCCTCGGCAAGTGCCGCGAGAACATCGATGTAGAGGGGCTCACCGAGGGCACCGGGCTCTTTTGTCCGGTCGAGGACCGCGATTCTCTTCACGCTTCGCGGAAGGACCTTGACGAAATGCTCTGTCGACCAGGGCCTGTAAAGCCTGACTTTAAGTACGCCATACTTGCTGCCACGTTCGTTCAGGTAATCGACTGCTTCGTGAGCAATGTCGGCACCCGATCCCATGATAACCATAATGTTTTCAGCATCGGGATCGCCGTGATAATCAAACAGGTTGTACGTCCTGCCGAGTTTCGCGCTTACCTCTTCCATAGTCTGCTGGATGATGCCAGCGGCCGCGTTGTAGAACGGATTCGCGGCTTCTCTCGCCTGGAAGAAGATGTCGGGATTCTGGGCTGTACCACGAAGCTGCGGATGCTCCGGGTTCATCCCTCTTTTACGGAAATTTTCGACTTCGTCCCACGGCATCATTTCCGCAAATTCGTCATACGTCATTATTTCCATTTTCTGGATTTCGTGGGACGTGCGGAATCCATCGAAGAAGTTAAGCATCGGGATTTTTGTCTTAAGAGTCGCGATATGGCTGACAAGCGCCAGGTCGTGAACTTCCTGGCATGACGCTTCAGCCATAAGACCCCATCCGGTTGAGCGTGTAGCCATGACATCGCCATGGTCGCCGAAGATACTCAGAGCATGAGCTGCGACCGACCTTGCCGTTACGTGGAAAACCGTCGGAGAGAGCTCACCGGAAATTTTAAACATATTCGGGACCATCAATAACAAACCCTGTGACGCGGTGAATGTAGTCGCCAGACCTCCTGTTGAAAGAACACCATGAACCGCGCCGGCAGCACCCGCCTCGGACTGCATCTCGACAACCTTTAATCTCTGACCGAACAGGTTCAAAACACCGTTAGCCGACATGGAATCCGCTTCTTCACCCATGTTGGACGAAGGAGTTATAGGATAGATGGCAGCGACATCACTGAATGCGTATGCGACATAAGTCGCTGCAGTATTACCGTCATACGAACGGAATTCCCTTGCCATATTTTAAGCACCTCTTACATCCCGATTAACGGGCGTGATATTGTCTTTGTGAATTTTCCCACAAGCCGTATATTAGTAACACCGTATTGAGTATAGTTCAAGGGGCAATCCGCTTATTAATAAAATTGTACCCGGTTGCCGAATTACAAAATACACCGATTCAGACCGTATTTCCAGAGGTGAAACATGAAAAATTATCGCAAGGAACTCTGGTTCAACACTCCGAACAGGATGGATCTCATACACATTACGCCAGACGTGGATGCGTGTGTCCGGGAGAGCGGGATCAAGGATGGATTCTGCCTGGTAAATGCCATGCACATAACCGCATCGGTTTTCATCAATGATAACGAGTCAGGACTTCACCACGACTACAGGGAATGGCTCGAAAAACTTGCACCACATGCACCGATAGACCAATACCGTCATAATAACACGGGTGAAGACAACGGCGACGCACACCTCAAACGCCAGATTATGGGCCGGAGTGTAATGGTCGCGATAACCGATGGAATGCTGGACTTCGGCCCGTGGGAGAGGATTTTTTACGGAGAATTTGACGGACGCCGTAAGAAACGGGTCCTGGTCAAGATTATCGGCGAGTGATTATCTGACTGCATCACGATAAGGTCGGCAGTCGTTCCTGCAGGAATTCGACAATAGACTTCGTACCCGCTTTGAGGCCATCGAAGAACTTACCTTCACGGAACGCCGGAAGAAACGCGGTCTGGACGATCTCATCACCGGTTTCCTCGGGCAGAATATTTTCAAGCCCCAGCCCGACTTCGCTTTCAAGGTGTTTTTCTCTAAGGCACAACAGGAGCAAGAGTCCCCTGTTGATCCCTTTCCTGCCGATTCCCCAGTTGTTATACATGAGGAACGCATATTCGGCAGGTGTCAGCGGTTCGGTCGTTTGAACTATTGAGATAACTATAGGCACCTCGGTCTGCTTGAAGAAAGCCCCAACCAGGCTCGACAGCTCTCCAGTCACGCCAGCCGTCAGCACAGCAGGATAATCCTATAACGATCCTCTCGGG
>JAUWTM010000089.1 GCA_030614715.1 Planctomycetota bacterium | reverse complement strand
GACCTCAGTGCTTGTCCGTAAACCATAACCGCAGCCTTACTCGACGAATACGCAGGTGAGTTCGGTAGTCCCATGTATCCCGCTATTGAGCTTACGATCGCGATCTGTCCCCGTTTACGCTCTCTCATCCTGTCGAGGATCGGATGTATGGTGTTGAAAACCCCGTAAACATTGGTTTCATACATGGTTTTCGCCGCTTCATCGATACTTAGATCCCGGGGCGTAGCTATCCCCGCGTTGGCGATGACCAGATCGAGTTGCAGCAGATCGTCGATCTCCTCAATCCATTTTTTCATCTCACTTGTATCGGTAACATCTACAACCTTCGGATGCGCAGTTGCCCCATCAGACCTGATAATTTCAGCGACCTCGTTCAACCGACCGATATCGCGTCCACTGAACGCGATTGTCATACCAGGCTTTGCGTAAGCGAGACACAAACCACGGCCGATACCGCTTGTACCGCCGGTGATAAGAATTGCCTTCGGATTTTTCATGTTTCGAACCCCACTCCGGGTCATTCAACCACAGTCTGCGACGTCCTGCCAGAGTCGCAGAAAAAAAATCCCCGGTAAAATCCGGGGATTGAAAAATACGAGTTCGGGGAGGTTTAGATTTCTACGCCTGCCATTTCAACGTACCAGTCCCTGATTCTGTCTTCCTGGTCGTTGTTTGGATTCGACCAGGTGTCTGTCCGGTTTCGATGATAGGTTCCTTCGATTAATGCCGGTGGTTCATCATTGACCAGATAAACCAGGAGCTCGAATTCATCGTACATCTCAAACGAGTGATACTGGCCGCTGTTGGACCGCGTGCGGTAGCCGGAGTACAGTACTCCTTCATCGGTTTGCGTCTTTGCGCCCACCACTGTTCTCTCAAACGCCGGGTGATCGTAATCCTCTAATTCCACCGAGAATGTGATAAGCACATCCGATTCATCTGCCGAGCAATCGTTGTCCTGGATCAGGATCGTACCTGTTGCGTCCATTTCAAGACCGCATGGAAGAGTGAAGGAGAAATCCGCTTCGAAGGTTCGCTCGCAGTCGATTTCAAAGTCCGGTAAAGGACCGTATGGACCGAATGGTCCGAGCTGACCGCTCTGCTCATTGGGATCCATTTCACCCTGGGGGCCGTTTGGACCGTTAGGTTCTCCCGGGCCAAATGGGCCTCCGGGACCGTTGGGACCGCCTGGATCATCCTGTCCGTTGCCCGTGAGCAACCTGTCAGGGTTGAGATCAGGTTGTGTGACATCGTTACCGGAACAACTGATAACGGACATAAGACCGGTTATCAGGACCAGCAGAATCAAATACTTCACGTTTTGCATATTATAAACCTCCGGTGAGTATGTGTGCAATTAGGTTAAATAATTATGTATGAACTGTCGACATATGTCAACAATCCGTATAAAAAATATTTTAAACGTTTAAATTATTAAAAATGCGTGCTTAAAGGATAAACCTGCTCAGATCCGTGTCTTTCGCGATGTCTGCCACCTGTTTCTGCACGTAATCGCGGTTGACTATGACCTTTGCCAGCCGAAGGTCGGGTCCCTCGAAGGAAATCTCCTCGAGCACCTTCTCAAGCACGGTCGACAAGCGTCGAGCACCGATGTTTTCAGTCTGGTCGTTCACCTGCATTGCTATTTCGGCCAGGGCATCGATACCGTCCTTAGTAAATTCCACATTGATGCCTTCAGTTCCGAGCAGCGCCTGGTACTGGCCGGTGATAGCATTTTCAGGCTCTGTCAATATGCGTTTGAAATCATCCGCTGTGAGGGTATCTAGTTCTACACGTATCGGAAAACGTCCCTGGAATTCCGGGATCAGGTCGGACGGTTTGCTCATGTGAAACGCACCCGCAGCGATGAACAGTACGTGATCGGTGCGTACCGGACCGTACTTGGTCGTGACGGTTGTGCCCTCCACGAGTGGGAGAATGTCCCTCTGGACGCCTTCACGGCTGACGTCCGGGCCGCTCGAACGTTCCTTGCCCGCGACCTTGTCTATCTCGTCAACAAATACTATCCCGTGTTCTTCAGCGCGCCTGATCGCGATCCGCACGATCGCGTCCATGTCGAGCCGTCGGTCAATCTCCTGGTTCTTTATGATCTCCCGCGCTTCACTTACCGGGAGCTTGCGACGTTTCTTCATCTTCGGGCCGCCGCCAAGCATCTGCTGGATCTGCATGCCCATGTCCTCAAGCCCCTGTGCGGCGAGGAACTCGATATTCGGTGCGTGAGTTTCCTCGACATCCACCTCGACAGATTCGTCCTCCGCTTCACCGTTCAGCAGACGTGCTTTCGTGCGTTCCCGAATCCTCGCGTGCTGCTGCTCAGCCTTGTCATCTGAATCATCGTCTGCGTCTGTGAAATCAGGGGGCTGCTGGTCTTCACTTCCATCGTCCGGGACAGGAAATTCGAACATGTCGAAGCCCTCGGGACCGTCGGGAAGTGGAATCGCCTTCTTTCCCGGTTTGCGCTTCGGAGGCTTCCATCTTTTGAACCCGGTGAGGAGGTCTACAAGCCTGTTTGTTACCGATGCGTCGATCTTGCCCTCAATTTCAGCCGTTTTTTCTTCCTTAACGAGACGGACAGCATGCTCGGTCAGGTCACGTACCATTCCGTCGACATCGCGCCCTATATAGCCTACCTCTGTGTACTTTGTGGCCTCTACTTTCACAAACGGCGCCCCGGCAAGCGATGCAAGACGCCGGGCGATCTCGGTTTTACCGACACCGGTCGGTCCGATCATGAGGATATTCTTAGGGATGATTTCCTCGGCCGTTTCGGGATCGAGTTGTGCGCGACGGTAGCGGTTCCTGAGTGCGATCGCAACCGCACGCTTCGCCTTATCCTGGCTGATTATGTACCTGTCGAGCTGGGCGACAATTTCTTTTGGGGTTAGATTACTTACTTCCATCGTTTCGTCTCTATTTCACCGTTTCCACCGTGATATTGTCATTCGTGTAGATGCAGATAGTCGATGCGATCTGGAGCGCTTCCTCCGCAATACTCGGTGCATCGAGGTCGGTGTGCTTCGAGAGCACACGTGCCGCCGCGAGAGCGTAACCGGCACCCGATCCTATTGCCGCGATATCCCCGTCCGGCTGGATTACCTCACCCGAACCCGAGATCAGCAGGAGATGGTCCTTGTCACCCGCGAGAAGCATCGATTCAAGGCGTCTCAGGTACTTGTCGGTTCTCCATTCTCTTGCCAGTTCAACGGCGGCTCTCGGAAGATTGCCGTTGTACTCGTCGAGTTTACCCTCGAACCGTTCCGAGAGTGTCTGCGCATCTGCAACAGCTCCCGCGAACCCGACGATCACGCTTCCATCGCGGAGCTTGAGTATCTTCCTCGCGGTGTCCTTCATTACCGCGGTGCCGAAAGTGACCTGGCCGTCGGCGGCGAGTGCCGTGACACCGTTACGTCTGACACCGGTGACGGTCGTGCCCTTGAATTGTTCCATGACTGACCTCTGAACTTCGAAAAAATGACCCGGTACCAACCCGGGCAGAGAAGTATAGCATAGGAATTGACGTATGGAATGCAGGTTTTGCATCCGTGCTACAATACCCGATCGATGCCGTTCACATGCGGAAAACCTCTCTACGAATTTACAGACTCATCCGGTTGCTGCTTTTTCTCACTCATATCCGGGCTTGGTGCGTCCGTGCTTGGAATTGTCGCGATGGTTGTGTTCATAAACGCGCTTCTTAATCTGGGTATGCTGATTTTCATCCTCGCCGTTGTGATCATCGGTATTCCATACCTGCTTTATACTCTGCTGATCGGGATGCCGATCGATTTCTTCCCGGTCATGTTTTTACTCCCCATTTACAGGCTCAAGGCCTGGGATGACAGAATCCAGATCAATGTCGGGGTCGTTTCATGGCCTGTTGCCCGCATACTGAAAGACGAAATAATCGCGATTCAGGCGACTGATGAGATTCTCGCAAAATATACACGCTGGCTCGGGCTCCCAGGCCTTAAGGGATGGACACCATGCTTTTTTACAACCGGGTCCAGGGGATTGCTTATTGAAACGACTAGGAAAAAGTACGTCCTCAACCCTCCCGATGCTGGTGTCGCTGCGGAGACACTAAGGAAAATTTTCGGGATTGAGGAAACCGAACTCAAACTAGAGTTGTTACAAAAGAATTGACAGCCGAGGTCCAACCTCGAACTATTGAACTAATCGCCCTCTTCTAATTCCTCAGATATTACAGGTGTCACACGTTCCCCGGTATCCGGGTCGAATTCCATCTGCCGCTGATGCAGCGCAGAATGATTCGCGCGGTCGATCCACGTCGCGTAATCGAAATCAGGGCTCCAGTCCTCGGTGTGACATGCAAGGCAGACCTCTTCCGGGACCTCCCTCGAAAACTCAACACCGGTCGGATTAGGAAGTACGAGCATGGTCGACCGGTCGAGTCCTTCCTTGATAGCGGTCTGGTCACGCACGTGATCTGCGGCAGGTCCATGGCAGGCTTCGCAGGTGACACCCTGCAGGTGGCTGTCACGGTAAGCGTCGGCCAGCCCTGTTTCCAGACCGTAGCCGGTCGAGTGGCAGGGAAGGCATGTCGGGCTGACCTTGCTGTCATCGCTGAGAACGTTCCATGCACGCGTATGGCCAATGAGCTGCTGGTCCATTTCGTAACCACCGTGACAACTGCGGCAGAATCCCTGTCCCGTGTAACCTGCAAGTATGTCAATGAGTTCCGGTGCCTGCGACCTCTGGAACGGGTTGGCGGGGTCACCGAGAAACTCCTGACGTCGGTTTATAAGCTCGAATTTAAATTCGATCATTATTTCTGTAATAGCCGACAGTGTTGGTACGGTGGTGTCCAGATGGACAAGCATGATTTCGTAGTTGGTGACAGTGCCTTCCGGATCGAAATCAATGCGCGTCCGACCGAGGTACTTCCCCGTGCCGCCGATTCTGATCCCGGCCGTAGACTCACCGATCGGCATGATAACCTGTTGCCCCGTTGCGTTGAATTCCTGCCCCTGGATGACTACGTCGATTCCCGGTACTTCCTCTATAATCTGCCCAACCTCGGGACTTGGCGCATCGGCGAGGAGGACAACAAAATCGACGTTTTCCTCCTCAAAGGTCGCCATAACCTCGAGAAGCGGTGCCGTCGGATTTAGTATAGTCGAAAGTTCCGTCGCTCCAACCGGGACATAAGGCGTCGACGTGATCCCGGTAATACCGATTTTGATCCCGCCGATCTCACGTATCAGGTGAGTTCTCGTGACCGGAAGTCCGTGGTCGTCCCAGAGATTGGCGGAAATGAGTATCCCACCTGAAATCTGGTCCCATTCACGGAGCTCACTGACTTTCTGCGATGCTTCCCGTGTTCCGATGTTAACAGCATGGTAGCCCATCTCCTGATATGCTTGGAGGATGTAGCTCGTTGCGAAGCGGTCGTAACCGGTATTACCACCAGCGAAACCACCGGCATCGAGGGTCAACTGCGGGTATGGTGATTCCTCGTTCAGTACGCCTGCCCGCCGGGAAAGCCCTCCCAGCGGAATTCGACACCCGCACGGGAACAGTGCTCCCTCGGTCTTGGCGGTGTAGTTGAGCATAAGGTGCGATGGGAACTCGCTGGGACCTGCCTGGCTGGCACATCCTGTGGACATGCCAATAAAAAGTAAAACAGGGATAAAAAGCAAGGATAGATGTCGCATATGGGGCGTACCTCGATTGGGAATTCTCTCACGTCTATTCGGCTGAACCGCAGTCGGTACCGTTGCCGTTACCATTGCTGTTGACAGAAGGTCCCGGGCGGATGTAACTTGCCTCGGACGTGTTATTTAAATAGACCTCATATATGGTCTGGCCGTTCAATTTTTCAAGAAATCTGGCCAGGACGCGGCTGGTTAATTCGGCATCGGCAAGCGCCCGGTGACGTTCCTTTACCTCAACTCCCAGGTAATCGGCGATGCGTGTAAGTCCAAGGCCGCCCAGCTCGGGGCACAGGCGTTCGGCAAGGTGCTGGGTGTTGAGAAGGGGCAGGGAGATGAGACCGGAATAGTAGCGGTCGCAGTCGTAATCCAGGAACTGCATGTCTGCGAAGGAATCATGGACCACTAGGATGTTCCCTTCAAGGAAGTGCAGAATTTCGGGCAGAATGTCCTCGATGCAGGGAGCGGACTTGACCATCGTATCGGAGATTCCGGTGTGCCTGACTACGTACGGGGGTATTTTCTTCCGTGGGTTGACCAGCGTGGAGTAGCTGGACAACTCGCGTCCCTTGCCATCGAGCCTGAGCATCCCGATTTCCGTGATCCGCTCCTGCGGCGGCTTGCCACCGGTGGTCTCGATGTCCAGCACGGCAAACGTCGCCTTCTCAAGGGGGATGTTGAAATCCAGTATTGGACGGATTCGGTAGATATCTTCCTCGAGCTTCTCGAAGGTAGTAGAGTCCTGTGCGAAAAATATCTCTGCCAGCTCCCCGTAGAACTCCTTCGGCTTACCCCTGAGTGCGAGGGCGCGTTTAACGGCCTGGGAGCCAAGCAGTGCCCCTCCATGGTTGCGAAGGTACGCGAACAGGCGCTTCAGCGTCATGGACGGCGTGATGAACAGAATTTCCTCGTATTTGTTCTCGCTGGACATAAAGAAATCCCGGATACTGCCGGGAGACCTGGAATAGGACATGGCCCCCAGGGTGCCCTAGGTTAGCCCGGTATCATCAGTATTTACGCCCGGCATCAGTACTCCACCGGACATAATGAATTTTAGAGCCTGTTCAGGAGTGATGTCAAGGGAAATGTCCTCCTGATCGTCTACAACTATGATAAAACCGCTGGTCGGATTGGGACTGGTGGGGATGAATACGGCGGTCCGTTGTCCCTCAATCGCACTCTGGATGTCGCCTTCAAGCGGTCTCGAGATAAATCCCACGCTCCAGATACCCGGCCTGGGATATTCCACCAGAACGACACGTTTGAAGTAGCCTGACTGCATCATTCCAAGATTTTCGGTCAAACCCTTAACAAAGTTGTACACCGTGCTGGCAAGCGGTACCCGAGCCATGAACAGATCCATCATCCTGACTACCCATCTGCCCGCCACGTTCCGTGCTAAAAATCCCAGGAGTGTTATACAGGCAACGATAAAAACCAGGCCGATCAGGATCTGGGACCATATTGGCACTTCCTCAGTTAATTCTTCAGGGAAAATTTGTAACGCGATAAGTTCCAGCCAGCCGTAAATCCAGATCAACACCCATGCGGTTGCCGCGATAGGGAGAAGAACTATCAGACCTGTACTGAAGTAACGTCTGAGTATTGAGGAGATAGTAGGTTTCATATCGGTTGAGTCATATTAGTATCGCAATCAGTATGGCAGTTTGGATTCCGGGGGGGGTATACAATCATATTAATACCAAAGCGGTTATGGATTACGAATATATTAACGGGGGGAACTCTGGTTAAATATTAACAGGTAGCAAATGCCATGATGTTCACATATCCCGAAGAGATTATCAGTCACCTCAGGAAAGCCTGGCGGTCTAACGGCGCACCTCGAGGCGTGGTGCCCAGGCTTCCTGACAGCAGGTATGTAAAGGATTTCCTGAGCGTGGCTTACCATGCGAGCATGCTCACAGAGGAGCAGCGGCAGATCGGTTTTCGACTTGCATTCATCACGCCTGAACTCGCCGATCAGCTTGCGGGCCCTGCGGAATTCGGCCGCCTGTTTGAACCTGTAATTTTTGTCGAACCAAGAGATTTCAAGGTCAAGGAGATCCTTCGTCTTGCCCCGGCTACCGATCATACGAAGGTGCTGATCTGCGTGTCACCGATGCGCATGAATGGTAACGGTAAAAAGAAGCTCCGCATCTGGGGCCTGATCGATACCGGGTCGTCATGGTGGGATTTCACACATGGTGAAGCAGGTTCAGGTGTTCCACCACCCAACTGCCTTACCCTCTCGTCCATAGAGCCGGGTAATCTGACCTTTTCCCGCGAGGGAGCAGTCCTGTTCAGCCTGAAGAGAGGATCAATCGTAACTCCATCGCGCCAGACGCTTTACCAGGGACCCATAGCAGCTTTTCTTGAGGACGGCGTGAACTCGATGTACGAGGACACAAAAACCGAACTTGGACCGGATGAAGCTCATAAATTAGAGGTAATCGGTGACTTTCCCCGCCAGAGCTATTTCAGCTTCATCGAGCGCCTTCTCTTCCAGATAAGGGAGGAGCGTCACGGTGGAGCACTGATCGTCCTTCCCGATGCTGTTACGATCGAAGAGGTCATCGTTTCCGAGCTGGTTAACCTGAAATACCCGTGCGATTTCGATAACGTCTGGGCATTCATGGTCAGTTCGCTGGCGAACCGCTGCAGGTACATCAGCCTTTACAGGGAGATGTACAGCGGGCAATCACAGATCCCTGTCGACAAGCATCACCTGCTGACAGCCATGAAGGAACAGCAACTGCAACTGGATCGCAGGATCTCAGATACTGCGAACCTGATCGGTTCGACTTCCCAGGTTGACGGTGCGGTATTTATCACCGATCGATTCAGGCTGCTCGGTTTCGGCGCGGAGATCCGTGTCACCGCATTCGACCTGAAGACCGTTCATCTCGCTGTCGATCATGAGGTTGAAGATACGGAGCCTGTACCAATCGAATCCTACGGTACACGTCACAGGTCAGCATTCAGGTACTGCTGGGAGTTACCGGAAAGTGCGGCATTCGTGGTGTCGCAGGACGGTGGTGTAAAGGGCGTAAAGCGCGTTGAGGACAAGCTTGTCTTCTGGCCCGACATCAACTTCGGACCGTTGGGAATCTAAAATTTTCCATTGATTTTAACTTCATTTATCAGCTTCGGTGATCAGATCCGGCAACTCCGCAATTTTATCGATAATATGATCCGGCCTGAGCATGCCATCCGCCTGTTCCCCATCCTTACGCGATGCGATCCCGGTTGTCACAAGCACGGTGACTGCTCCGTGCGAGTTCCCACAAGTGATGTCAGTGTCGAGACGGTCTCCGACGACCCATACCGATGACGGATCGTCGCTACCGGACCCTAGCTCGTCAAGTAGATATCTCAGGCTTAGATCACGGGGTTTCCCGATGATTTCAGCACTGGTGCCGGATGCCCTCTCAACTGCTGCGACCATTGAACCGGCGCCTGGAAGCAGACGTCCCCCCTGCGTGGGAAACATCGCGTCCGCGTTGGTAGCGATGAGCTTTGCACCATTTACCAGGATTTCATGCTGCGCACGGGCAATTTTGTTAAATGAAATTTCCCTGTCCCACCCGATTATAACGAAATCGCACGGGTTGCCTTCATCGAGTGTGTCCACCTCGAAGCCCGATGCAGTCAGGGTTGTCGCCAGACCTTTTCCACCGATTACGTAAATTCTCTGACCGTTGTATCCCAGTGATATAAGATACCGGGCTGTTGCCTCGCCGGATGTCATGATCTCATGAATTTCGGAATCGATCCCATATCTTCTCAGTCGTTCAATGTAGTCTTCACGACTCCGGACTGAGTTGTTGGTCAGGAATCCGGTCTTAATTAAATGATCCCTGAGGTTCCGGATGCAATCGACCACCCCGGGAAGCGTCTCGCTGCCGCGATATATCACACCGTCCATATCGAATATTACCGTCGTCATGGCTGCCATAATAACAGCCTTTACGGGTGATTGTCATGGTTGGTCAGATGTATTGGAAACTGTCCGGATAAAGCCACAATGACAGGGCAATATTATCTATTCCCAATCATCAGAAATTGTGGTAAGTTAACAATTGGCAACTATTGAGCGATGGACGTGAGCAGTTTGTTTCTAAGGATTCCTGCCGTATTTGTTCTCATCCTGGGGTGGGTAATACTCGTATCAGCCATGTGGATTAGGGTCTCCGCCGGTCTTGATGTCCCGCTCATCAACAGCCTGTTTATTTTGCTCGGTCTTGGGGCTTATATTCTGCCTCCGAAGTACGTCGGAGTGGACTCAGGAGAGACTCTCTGGCGGAAACTATTATGGCTGCTGTTTGCAGCCGGAGTGTTGATTCTCGGAGGTGAACTGGCCCGGATTTACATCCTTGACGGCCGGGGTTGATTTTATATACCTATGCTGGATTCAGGCATTACATTATTGCAGGATTTTAACTCAGCAGTTGGCAGAGATTCAGCGATCGAATTCGTCGCGATTCCCGTGCACCAGTTCAAGTGGATGATCTACCTCAGCATCCTTGCATTTCACGGCGTGGTCGCGGTTATCCTGACAGAATTGATGGGCCGTACGTACGGCAAGCCCTGGCTCTGGTTCATACTTGCATTCGGACTGCCAGTAGTAGGGTGGGGAACGATCGGCCTTTATCACCTGATTATGGCGACAACGGTTACCGACGCCCGTCAGCAAACATTCTGGGAGCGTGTACTGGAGGGAGGGCCCGTAAGCCTGTTGAAAATCCTGAGACGGGAACAGGCTCAAGCGCAGGAAGTTAAACTGGTCAGTTACAATGTCAATCCTGAATGCGGCGCGATGAACGGCAATGATCCCGAGCTGAATAAACTTCTTGAGGATGGTAAATACAATGAGGCAAGGGCCATCGCGTGGAACATGATGGAGATATCCCGCGACGCAAACGACCAGGTTAACGTCGATAAATACCAGTACTACCTCGAGATTATCGCGCAATCGGAATCGATGAATTCCGGTGTCGATCTTGGCTCCTCAGGTTAACAATAAACCGTTATTTTCCCGGATCATTTGAAGCCGTGACGCATGTTGGTGTATTTCAGGTCGCAGCATATGCAAGTCATTGATTTAGATTTCATTGAACTTGGCAGGATTCTGACCATCACAGCCTGGGTGCTGGCACTGGGCATCGTGAATTTCATCCTCGCTGACCTTGCGGGGAGGTGGCATGGCCGGTTCTGGCATTGGTTCATCGCATTTTTTATAATCCCCGGAATTTCACACATCTTTGTTGTAGTGTTCCTCATTCTCCAGATTCGAAAAGTTAAGGACCTGAAGACTGTCCAGAAAGTTCTCGCTGCGCCTGTGAAGCCGCAGGAGGACGGAGAAAGTGAGTCTGATGGTGACGGATCAGTCACACCTTTCGCATCGCCTGAGGGATCGGAGGACGACGATAGCGAACGGGAATTAATGACCCTGGAAAGCCGTCTGGAGCTGCTTGGAGACAACAGGGACGTGAGGCTGGATGAGTTTATAGCCAGGGATGAATGGAATATGGCGAACGGTTTTGCCCGGAGATGGAGAGCACTGGCTGTTAAGAAAGAACAGGCTGATTTAATAGAAATGTACGACAGGTATATCGAAATAATCGAGCCGTACGTTACAAATTAATTAATGTATGCAGGGAACCTAAATCCGCGTCTGTCTTCGGTCCGTGATAGTGCCCTTTGCGCCGCTTGACCTCAGAAGGTGATCGAACTCAACAAGGTTGTGCACGTGATGCAGTGCGTCATGACGCGTGATCACGTTTTTAATGTAAAGCTCCTTGATGTAGTTGTCCATCGTGGTCATGCCCTCCTTGGTGTTCGTCTGGAGGACTGAATAGATCTGGTGGACCTTACCCTCTCGAATGAGGTTAGCTACAGCCGGAGTGTTAATCAGGATCTCCAGTGAGGGCACACGGCCCTTTCCGTCGGTTCTGAGGATCAACTGCTGTGCGAATATAGCTCTCAGCACAAGTGCAAGCTGGTAACGTATCTGGGCCTGCTGGTGAGGCGGGAATACGTCGATGATCCTGTCCACGGTCTGAGCTGTATCGATTGTATGAAGCGTGCTGAAGACAAGGTGACCTGTCTCGGCGGCGGTGATCGCAAGCCCGATCGTTTCAAGGTCGCGCATCTCACCGACCAGGATGACATCTGGATCCTGCCTGAGCACGTGTTTCAATGCCTCTGCGAAACTGTACGTGTCATCTCCGAGCTCGCGCTGGTTGATTACGGACATCTTATGGAAATGTGCGAACTCGATCGGATCCTCAACCGTCATGATGTGGCATCGACGCTGCTTGTTGACGATGTCGATCAAAGCCGCAAGTGATGACGATTTACCTGAACCGGTCGGACCGGTGAACAGGACAAGTCCCTGCCTGATCTTCGCCATCTCGCCGACAATCGATGGCAGGTTCAGATCGGCCAGGGTTGGGATCTTGGCAGGTATCGCCCTGGCAACCAACCCAATCGAGCCCTTCTGGAAGAAGCAGTTGCAGCGGAACCGTCCAAGACGTCTCAGCGCGATTGCGAAGTCGATTTCACGGTTGCGCTCGAACTTGCCCATCTGCTTCTCTGACATAAGGCCTCGAGCCAGATTCATGGTGTCTTCAGATGTAAGCGGCGGAAGGTCGGGAATTGGCTTCAAATCTCCGTGCACACGAATGACAGGCGGAATTCCGACTGTCAGGTGAAGGTCGCTGGCCTCATTTTCAACCATGTAAGCAAGGAGATGGTCGATTGCGACCATGCCTGCTGCAGCCTTGCCGTCAGTCCTTGTCAGCTGTACAGGATCGGTCAACAGGGGATCGTTAACAGGTGTCTTCGGGTCGGAGGATTGTGTCATAAGAATGTCCCTTTAAACAGGAAAAACAGACGATTCGCTCAATATTAGCATCGTACGTGTTATTTGAATTATACCATCAGGATTGCACTTTAAAAGGCAGTAATAAAATAGGGCTTTTCATTAATATAAGAAGTAAATCACTTGACCGCTACAGTCCTTTTAGATAGGATAATTGATCTTTGTTAATATGGTAGTAAGTTTTTACTTAGTAGCTGGAAATCTGATACGTGACAAGGTCGATGTGATGGAATATGTCTAAGGGGAGACTGCCGGCCGAGGAACGACGTCAGCAGATTATCGAACAGGCTGCGAAGGTATTTGCACGTCGCGGATTTGAGGGCACGAGGACACGTGATATCGCGGAGGAGTGCGGAGTTAACGAGGCCCTGCTATACAGGCATTTCCCGTCCAAGGAGGACTTATACCGGAAGGCTCTGATGCACGCGTACGATGAGGCTACGAGTGAATGGGGAAATATTACATCGTCCGATATGGACGGTTTACACACGTTAATTGAGGTCCTGAAACATAACTTCAGGCTGCTTGCTGAAACTCCCATCCTTTGCGCAAATATGTGGCATGGTGTTGCGACAACTACCCATGATCCGGTATTGAGAGAAATGATCCGGACCAGGCTGGAGGACCACCATAAGCTTTTACTTACCCTGATCGACAAAGGCGTGAAGGACGGCAGTATAAAATATTTACCAGAACCGGATTTCGCAGCATGGAGGCTCAGGGGGCTTGCATGGTGTTTCATGCTCCAGTCTATAATAAATTCTGATACCGAAGATTCTCAGTTCGACTGGGAGAGATATATGCAAATTATTCTATATGAGATGGAGGGTAAGGGTGGGTCAGATTCGATCATTAATGAGTAGATATTTCAATATCATAACAATGTAGATAATTAAGTTCCATTGTTAGCAGTTTAGTACTTGACAAAATGTCCCGTTTAGGACTTAATTGCGATAGAAAGTAAATTTTTATTTTCATTGTCAGACTGGTGGATAAACAGCAATATGGCTCGACTTAAAAAAGCAGAAAGGCGGGAGCAGATAATTGAAAACGCCGTCAGGGTTTTTGCAGAGAGAGGATTGGCTGGAGCGCGTACCCGGGAAATAGCAGAAGCGTGCGGTATCAACGAGGCTCTCCTCTACAAACATTTCAGGGGCAAGAACGAATTGTATCGCGAAGCAATGAGCAGGATTTATTCGTCTCTTGTTCAAAAGTGGACAGAAACTGCCGAAGCTGCGCCCGATGGCAGGACCGCACTGACTGATTTCCTGAATATGCAGGTATCGAATATCTCCGGCAACGCCGCTTACTGCGCCAACATGATCCACGGTCTTGCCGCGGCTACAAGTGATCCGGAAATGAATGAACTGGTCCAAAGATGGTTGCGGGCGCAGAATGATTTCGTACAGGCTCTGATTGAAAGAGGATCAGCTGACGGCAGCCTTCGCCCGGATTTGAATGCTGAACAATTCTCATTCGCAATCAGGGGTATGGCGTGGACAATGGTTAGTGCGACTGCAATTGGAATGGATAATTTTCTTGAGCCGGAAGCTGCAATGACTTTCTACACGGGGCTCATTAAGTACCTGGCTGGTGATCCTGTTGACTGATCAAAAGTCATTATCAGATATACGATACCTGATCGGTTTTTTTGTAAATTTTCGTTTACACCACTTGACAAGTAGGCGTTTACTTGCTAAATTCAGATGTGGTAATGAGATGTTTTCAATTACCACCTAGATTTAGGCCTTTCCCTGCACTACCTCCTATAAGCCCCCGCCGCCAGGTGGGGGCGCTTACTTTCCTGTCAATCAAAATGGTGTATTTTTTCAGGACTGGGGTTCTGCACTGAGCCC
Source organism: Planctomycetota bacterium (assembly GCA_030614715.1). Taxonomy (GTDB): domain Bacteria; phylum JAJVIF01; class JAJVIF01; order JAPKYR01; family JAPKYR01; genus JAUWTM01. Next base: position 3,264 of record JAUWTM010000089.1, on the reverse strand, counting down.
GTGATGCTTGCCACGTCTGCGACCGCGTCCGAAAACAAACCACATTCCAAACAGTATTCCGAGAATAATTAAAGCCGCAGAAACGTATGGTGCGATCAGTGCGATCACACCGGTTGCTGCCGTCGCGCCGTCCTCTACAGCACTTACAACGGGATTACCGATCCCGCCTGTGAACGCAGAAGTGAGTAACCTGATAGCACCTTTGATTGTCTGGACCAGTCCCGCAACGGTCGCGCCCATTATTATTCCTATGACAAGTGCAAGCAGCGGATCGATACCCGTTATCATACTGCTGGCAGCGATCGCACCCGCAGTCGGACGGATGAACACTCCAACGGAATCAAGGACGTGATCGACGGCGGGAATTTTATCGGCGAGAATTTCAAGTACGGTCGCGGTGCCGAAGCAGATTATCGCCGGCCACGACATCATCCAGTCGAAAGTGGGCATAAGTGAAATATACCCGGCTTTCGCGGCGATGCTGATTATCAGAAGCGGTAAAAAAGCACGTAATCCGCAGGTTGCGGCCAGTGAAAACCCCATCAGTACCACTAATATAATTTCCATTGCATCCATTTGCAGGCTGCCTCCTTAATGGAAACTAAATTTAATTGTAACCCATAATGTGACCTGACAGGGGGTTAAAGGTTTCACATGTGCTGGTATAATGCCATTTGACAGAAATCCTGAAACAGTCTCAGAAGGAGCTGACAATGGATCGACCACCGGTAGTGCTGCTGATAAGTGGCATGGACCCTACAGGCTCTGCGGGAATACTTGCAGACACGCGTGTTATCAGTTCTCTTGGCTGCCACCCATGCGGAGTTGTCACATGCGAGACAGTGCAATCATCGCTGGGTGTTACAGGCATCAGGCCGACAGATCCTGAACTCTGCTACGAACAGATTCATAAGATAATCGAGGACATTCCTGTAAAAGCTATAAAGATCGGCACGGTAACAAGTGTCGAGGTAATCGAGACAATTGGAAGGGCACTCGCACAGGTGCCTGAAGTCCCGGTTGTACTCGATCCCGTGTTCGCGCCGACTTCTGGTCCCGAGTTTCTCGACATGGACGGGATGAGAGCGATGTCAATAAATCTGCTCAGACACGTTTTAGTCGCGACACCGAACGTAACCGAGCTTGGGATACCCGCAGGTCTGGATGTCCCCCAGGACAACGAGGAAATGATCCTTGGATGCGCTTCGGGCTGGTTTGGTGCGGGCGTTGAAACATTGCTGGTTACCGGCATCAGGGACGGGGATGAAATCGTTGATAGATTCATCCGTGTGGACCCGGGAGGACAGTCACAGGTTACCGATCTCAGGCACCAGTGGCACAACGTGGGTGAAGTACATGGATCGGGCTGCATTCTTTCAAGTGCTATCGCGGGATACATCGCGAAGGGTGAAAAATTATCCGGTGCAGTGGAAAAAGCGTCGGAGATGACTTCCCGACTCATCGGAAATGCAATTAATTTCGGTGGTGGGGCTGCTTTCTGGATTGATAATGAATGTTTATAGATGAGGTCAACATCACGGTCAGAGCAGGACGCGGCGGCGACGGCTGCATGGCGTTTCTGCGTGAGAAATACCGTCCACTCGGAGGTCCCGCAGGTGGTAACGGAGGACGTGGCGGCAGCATCGTGCTGCAGGCACATGCAGGACTGAGGACCCTTGCCGACTTCAGGGGTCGATCGATCATTGTCGCGAAGAGCGGACAACCCGGACAGGGCAGAAGCCGTCATGGTAAGGGCGCCAGGAACCTGGTTGTGAAGGTTCCGATTGGCACGATAATTCGCGACAGGGCTACAGGTGAGATACTCAGCGACCTGACGAAAGCGAAACAGAAAATAGAGATCGCTAAGGGAGGCAGCGGAGGCAGGGGAAATGCGTCGTTTGCCACTTCGATCAATCGCGCACCACGGAAATTCGAACAGGGAGAACCGGGAGAGAAGCTCGAACTGACACTTGAGCTCAGACTGCTTGCCGACGTCGGTCTTGTGGGTTTACCCAACGCAGGGAAATCCACTCTTATCGGTGCGGTGAGCACTGTACGTCCCAAGGTCGCCAGCTACCAGTTTACTACACTACAACCGTCGGTGGGAGTGGTCAGGCTCGGAGATTTTGTAAGCTTCACGATGGCAGACATCCCGGGTCTCATTGCCCTGGCACATGAGGGAAAAGGTCTCGGCCACCGGTTCCTGAGACACATAAAAAGGACAAGCATCATCTGCCATCTGGTAGAAATTCCACTGTATCCCGAGGACCCGGAGGGTCGATATAATGTAATGTTTGAGGGTTACCGGACGATCAGGAACGAACTTGAAGCGTACGGTGTCGATCTTGCAGGTAAACCCGAAATTGTATGCTGGACAAAGGCGGATATTTTTACCGAAGAGGAACTCGAGGATTTTAAAGGCCTTTACCTCGAAAAATTTATAGCCGGGACCAGTTGTCCCGAACCTGTACTGGTGATCTCAGCGGTCAGGGGCGATGGGATCGGCGGGTTACTGGGTAAGCTGTCAGAGATGCTGGAACTTGATGTCCACAGCATTGCGGTAGATGAGAAGGTGCCTGAATACGTTGATGGAGAACCTCCTGAAAGCCTGTCTGCGAGCGAGCTTTCGATGGAATATCTTGAGGAGGACGACGAAGTCGACCTGGAAGGGCAAAAGGATTAATTAGTAACGTCTGCAGGAGCAGGATGGAATGGACAACGGGAGTAAAAATCTGAAGAACGGCATAGGAATCCTGGGTGGGACGTTCGACCCGATTCACAGCGGTCACACCGAGATCGCACTTGCGGTTTTAAACCACTACAGCCTGTCCCGTATTTACCTGGTACCGGTTTACAAAAACCCACTCAGGCTGCACATACAACCGGTCGCGGAAGCCGACGACCGTTTCGTTATGGTGCATCTCGCAACGCTTGGGGAGCCGAAGGTAATTGTTACAGGGTTCGAGATCGAGCGGGGCAGGGATATTCCCGAGCCAAGTTATACGGTCCATACGCTCGAAAGATATCGCGCACGCTACCAGGACCTGCCACTGGTGCTGGTTGTTGGCGCAGACAACGTGGCGTTCCACAAATGGCATTGCGCGGAAGATTTTCCGGGTCTCATCGATAAAATTGCCATAGTCTCGAGACCTGGATTCGATAAGAGCCTTGAAGAATCGCTCGAGGAAGTGAGATCACGCCAGCCTGCACTCGCAGACCTGATTGAAATTCTCGCGATTGTTGGAAATTCGGCGTCGTCAGCGG
>JAUWTM010000221.1 GCA_030614715.1 Planctomycetota bacterium | reverse complement strand
TTCGTTATTAAAACAGGGCATGGAAATATCAGTGCTCAGAAAATCCTGGTCGCGACAGGATCCTGGTCGGGTGAATTTATGGAAAAATGCGGTGTACAGGTCCCTGTCGAGCCGTACCGCAGGAGTCTTTTCATCACCGCTCCACTCCCCTGGTTCCCAAAGAAAGCACCATTTTCATTTGACGTGGTCACAGGCACTCATTTCCGTCCGGAGTCCGGGGGAATACTGTTCCTGAAGATCAATCCCGATGAGAAAATGGGTTACAACGAGGAACCGGACTGGGACTGGCTCGATCATATCGTGCCGGATCTCGTCCATGTCATGCCCCGACTGGCCGATGCAGAGGTAATGGACGCGTGGGGGGGCATGTATGCAATGACACCGGACCACAGCGCGATACTCGGGAAGCTGCCGGGACCTGCGGGACGGTATATCGCTACGGGATTTTCGGGTCACGGGCTGATGCACGCTCCAGCAGTTGGTTGCGCGCTGGCGGAGTTCATGATTGACGGGCATACATCGACAATTGACGTGTCAGCGTACCGTCTCGAACGATATGAAGAGAAGGACTTAATTGTAGAAGCAGCGGTGTTTTAATCTATTGAATGAGGGCAGACAAGCTGTCTGCGACACTGCAGACTGGCAGTCTGCGCTACGTAGCGTAATTTGTACTCGCGTTTTCTACTCGTTTTTTCTACTCGTTTTTTCTACTCGTTTTTTCTTTTCGCTTTTTCGTTTCGAGTTTATTGAAATTACTGATCCAAGTATCAGCCAGAGGATCAGGCTGATTGTTGTTACTGATAAACCGGATTGAAGGCCGGGCATTATGTAGCGGAATTCGATGGTGTGGTCGTCGGGAGGGACGCTTACGAACATGACCATGCCATCGATCGTACCGAGGTCGACGGGATTGTCGTCTATCGATGCGATCCAGCCGTTCGCGTAGCCCTCGTAGAAGTAGAGGACGGCATTTTGTTCACAGGATACGTTCACGACGGCATGACCGGGGTCATCGGTGATTATTACCGGTTCGGCAGCCCAATCTGGATTTTCATTGGGCGGGAGATGGTAACCCTCTCCGGCGATTTTAAATCGTGAGATGTTTTCGATGCCTGTTTCGTAGATGTAGAAGTTGTCCTGTGAGTAGACTAGTTCGAGGTCGAACATTTTCGAATCGCTGAGCCAGTACCGTGCAGCGAGTAATTCGCTGTTGTGGTAGATGGGAGGCCACGTATCGTACAGGGAATCGAAAGCAACGATACCCCGATGTTCGATAACGGCCCGATGCTGCAGGTCCCTGAAGAAATCGAACCGGGATTTAGGGGCGAGGTTGTGGTAACCGAACGCGTCGGGGATACCGAAGTATGTGCCGAGGTTCGGATAGAACGTGTACGGCTGGTCGGTGAGGGACATTACGTTGACGGGAGCGCTTGAATGACGGATTATGCGTCCCCATTCACCACCACGGGAGGGGTCGGTGAGATCGCGGATCGCTGAAATAGCCTCGGATTCAAACATTATATTATTAGTTCCGTGGTTACGATAATCCGTGAAAGCAGGAGATTGAGTCGACACCATGAATGGTGAAAAGATTACAATCAAGAATATAAGTATTGGTGCGACATATTGTTTACTGTTACGCGCAAACCATGTCAGGAACACTACCCATATCATTAGGAAATAGATTAATATGAAATTACTTGAGTAAATAACTGAACCAGATTTGTAATGCACTATTGCTAAATTAATAATAATAACAAGCAAAGCTGTTGCGACTCCAGACTTTTGCTCAATTGTGGCTTTATCTGGGTCGCGATCCTTCAATATTATTGTAATTCCGAACGCGGAAATCATTAATAATAGGAATCCGAAAACTTCAAGTGGTGGGTTTGGATCTATTAATACCCCGCGAGTCCACTGATAGATCAGGAAATTGAGTGGTGGAATTAATGCAAACGGTGCGATGATCAGTGCAAGATAAAACACCGCTCTCGGATAATCCCTGCGTTTGATCCATGCGAGACTGAACATCGCCAGAGCAAACGGCAGTATCCCGACATATCCCCTGTTGAAGAAATCATTATTGGCAAACTTGAATGGTACAAACGGCTGCAGCAGTCTCTTTACATGCATCTGCCACGGCTGGTTGGGAGGTATCGTGAATGACGCCTCCCGTGCGAGTTCCTCCGATGACTTGAAAAATGTACGGTCTGAACCCGCCGATGCCAGCATTGTCGGGATGTTCTGGACAGCAGATATGCCAAGCGCAAGGATGAACGGTAATGCGAGAATAAGGATTCTTGAAAGAACCGGAGGCCTGTTTTCGACCGGCATCATCGTCGGTCTTATTAAAAACCAGACGCCGGTGAAAAGACTGAGCTGGATAAAGAGTGACGGATAACCTGACAGCAACGGACATGCCCAGCAGAGCGCCATCCAGAGTCCGGCCCAGGGATTTCTGTGCTTCAGCCACCTTTCGTAGAAGAACCAGATCGCCGGGAACCACGCCATTGTCATCGGCCACGGCTGGTAGTGGGGATTCGGAAGCAGCGACACAACGAGAAAACTGGCCGCCGCCCACGCTGCGGTTCGATTCCCGAGCCATTCCTTCAGAAAGAGATAGAAGAACATCCCCATGATCATGGTATGGATGAGTCCGCTGATGCCGATGATGAAAAGCGGCGATGCGAGCCAAGCAATGAGCGCGTAGACGGGATAAAAAACCGGGACGAGATGATTGGCAACCAGGGGAACACCGCAGAGGCTGTTCGGGTCCCATGCGGGTATACGTCCAGCGTTCAATTCATCGTGAGCGAATTTGTTCCATGGTATGTAAAGGAGAATTGCGTCGTTGTTGGCGTTCGAAATCCTTTCGTCAGTGGGACCGTCGTAACCAAGGTCGGTATTCCATGGCTCGAAACGCTCCCATGTGTCGGGCATTATGGGATGTCCGAGGAAGAGCGGGTAATAGAGAATGGCAGCGAGTACGACTATCGCGAGGACTGGAAGGAGGTCCTTCAGGGAGAAAGCCGGAGGGATGTCGGGGGATGATCGCTGCACGTGGATATTGTACAGGATGACAAGGTGACAGGCATCCTTTTTGCGGCAGGTAAAGTGGAGTGGCGAAGAAGATTATAAGGAAAAGGGGACAGGCATCCTTTTTGCTGCAGGTAAAGTGGACGTACTGGAGAAATTGGTTGACGCAAAAAGGTGACAGTCCCCTTTTCGACAGTTCCCTTTTCATTGGGGACGTGACGTCCGCAAGACAGCCGTCGAGACGACCGCGCTACGTAATCAGCATGGCGTCGCCGAAGGAATAGAATCTGAATTTACGTTCAACAGCGAACCGGTATGCAGCGAGTGTTACTTTGGTACCCAGAAATGCTGAGACGAGCGCGAGCAGGCTGGTTTTCGGGAGATGGAAATTAGTCAGGAGGACATCAACCGCTTTAAACTGGTAGCCGGGAGTGATGTAAAGATCGGTCGGGCCCTGAAACGAGTGGAATTTGCCATTCTTATCCACTGATGTCTCGAGAAGCCTGGTCATTGTAGTGCCTACAGCGACAATCCTGCCGCCTTTCGATCGAATTTCATTCAGCCTGTCCGCTGCATCCTGTGTCAACTCCCCTACCTCAGCATGCAGGTTGTGATCCTCGATATTTTCAGTACGTATCGGGCTGAACGTGCCCCATCCCACCCGAAGGTGCCCGTGCACTGTTTCAATGCCTATATTTTTCAGGTCATTGAGCAGTTCTTCAGTGAAGTGGAGACCCGCTGTTGGTGCCGCGACCGATCCGGTTATCCTCGCGAACACTGTCTGGTATTTTTCAACGTCGCCACGATATTCCTTTATGTATGGCGGCAGCGGGATGTCACCGATTTTTTCGATCTCTCCCTGAACATCCTTAACACCACCGAGTTCAACGATGTCCTCACCAATTGCATCATGGCTCTCGATGACCGTTGCCGTAAGCGCGCTCTCGGGGAACACGATACTGTCGCCGGGCTCAAGACGTCTGCGCCGTCTTAACAGCGCCTTGTACCTTGGTTTGCCGGGGCTGCAAGCCGGCAGTTGTTCGAGCAGGAACACCTCGATTCTTGCCCCGGACGGGTATTTGTAGCCGAACAGACGTGCAGGCATGACCCGTGCCTGGTTGGTAACAAGCACGTCGCCCGGCTCCAAAAGGTCCGGGAGGTCACGAAACAGTTTTTCTGAAAGGGAATCGGCGTCCCTGCTGCAGACAAGCAGCCTTGATGAATCGCGTGGCTCGACAGGCTCCTGCGCGATCAGTACTTCCGGAAGCTCGTAATCCAGTTCATCGGTACGCATGCAACGTCAGTTTACTGGTGTGGTCTTGTTCCCTTCTGTGCAGCGAAATCCACAAGCGGCTGGTCGGATCTGGCCTTTTTAAGCATAAAGCTCAGGACCCAGTAAAGAATCCCGACAAAGAAGATCCGTACTGCGGGACCGAATACGGTCAGGGTAAAATCGAGCGTGTATCTGTTAATACCCTGTCTCTCGGCAAGCAGGTTCCGGAATATGGGCTTTAACGGCGCGATCATCCATCCACCGATCAACCACATAATCAAAGAGTAACCAAGCCAGAGCAGCGAGAGGATCAACACGAATTTCAGAACCGCCTGGGGGCTTTTCAAC
>JAUWTM010000076.1 GCA_030614715.1 Planctomycetota bacterium | reverse complement strand
TCGGAGACGTCGTTCTGCCAGTCGTGGACATCAATCGATATTACGACGGATGAGCCAATGTAGTCATACAGGGTTCCCCATTGAGAGAAGATATCGATTGAATAAGGCTCTTCGCAATTGGACGGCCACGAAGCGTCTACGGCGAAAAGAACCTTCGATGATCCGGGAGTGTCGGGAAGCTTCACAACATAGGGTTCAGCATGCTCAGCACCAGCCTTAAACTCTCTATGGACCTCATTTTTCGCGAAGGCCCTGAACGGGTTCGAAGCGTAACCGCCCTCGATGTCGTAAAGCAATGTCCAATCGTCGCCATAAAGAAGCCTGGGGCCATCGGGACTCGAGAACACGATCCCACGGATATCGAAGCCTGAAATCTGATAGGGATTTCTGAGTGTAACAGTTGTATCGAACGTTTTAGTGCCCGGATCGTAAGAGTTTATTTCAATTTGAAGGCAATCCTCACATTCTGGCGGGACCAGAAACGGTGCGACGTTGAAATGGGCATCCGTTGTTCTTAAAGGCAGCGGTTTGATCTCGACCGAGTCCTGCGAAAACTCAATCTCCCAAATTCCCCAGCAAATACGGCCTGCAGCATCGGTGGTATCAGCACTGGTCACCGATGGATCATCCGACGGCATTGCCGGGGAGCCTGTCCCGGTGCATGAGCATAAAATTATGATGACAATAAACTGGAGAAAGTAATAACCATTGAACCGCATATCATCCACCCACTTTACCTAAGTATCCTGCACTGCATTTACTAATATCACATGAAAATCTCAGAAAAAAAACCTGGCATCGTCCCTGTGATACACCCGTACTAAGTGCCCGGAAGCCCCTGAAACTCACACCAATTTTAACACGTTTTGTTTACAATGGAGTCGAGTCTCCGGATTCAGGTCGATTGGTTTTAGTGCCGCATTCCAGGCAGAACCTAGCCTCTGCATCAAGGGACGTACCGCATTTTTCGCACGTCAGTTTGACAGTTTCATCCCCTGCGTCAGTTTCTGCGATATTAACAACATCTTCAGTGACCTGTTCTCTTATGGCGTGCACCTTTTTTTCGAGCGACTCGATATCCTCGACCGGAACCGCCATGATCAGGACATCGGGCGGGTCGTCCCTGACCCACTTATCATTCTCTTTACGGTACCAGCTGCCGGTTTCAGTACCGATGGTCCAGTGATTTCCCTCGACATCCCCTACGACAAGGCAGCGCATCGCGAATTCATACGCTTTTTCATCGATTTCACCACTGTCGAACGAATAACGAATGGTCTCGAACACGTGCATCACCGTTTCCCGCGTCACGGGTTTCGGTTCCACTTCCATATTTCCCAGGTTTTCCATAATTAGACTCCGTTACTACGGTCGATCCCCACTGTAAAATTTTCCTGTAATGTAATCCTCGCCAAGAACATCCCGGATGCAATCTATTTCCTTATCCAGCTGCTTGTAATCATCCGATTCACATTCACCCATGGCATTCTGAGCTCGTACCTGCTCTTTGTACAGATCGTACCACTCCGCCTGGTCTGTAGGAGTACGACCGAACCAACTTCGAGGAAACGTAAGGCTGGAATTCCATCTTTCAATCTTATCTGCAAGAGTACCAGTGCCGATCGCTGTTTCAGTGTAGCTTTTAGTCGCGTCCGCACCGAAGTAATCTGCCAGTGCAACAACTCCAAATGCTGTGATTGCAGGTAAGGGTCCCACCTCCCATGTTGCGTACAGGACCAGGGTCCCGGCAATAATTGCTCGTGACCACCTGACACCATCCGCTGCTGCCTTAGCCTGAATCTGTTTGGTAGCCAGGTCCATTTTCTCACTGTCTGTTAAGGGCTGATTCGCGCGCAGGCCCTCATTAGCCTTCTCATAGGTTTTCCAGTATTCCGAAAGCATTGGCGAACCTGCGATAGCAATGCCCTCCGGCATGGGTCCGGTGTTATAGATGTTATTCAGCACTCCTGACTGCAGCGAATTAGCGATCTGCTGCATCTGCTCCATTGTCAGCGTGCCAGATTGCATCAACTGGATGATTTCCTCCTGCGTTAACGTCCGCTGCGACGGTGGTACCGTCTCGCTGGTCGTGTGAGTAGTGGCGTCACCGGCAATCGGTGGAGCCAGCGCACCGATCGCAGATCCTGATGCGATCCTGTTACTCTCGTCTATTACCGTGCGGGACGACGGATCGCGCAGCCAGTCCGCCGGAGTTCCGTCGGGCACCCCGCTTTTAAACTCGATGTAACCGCCGTCATGTGCGTGAGCCGGATGTCCCAGCAGTGTATCGATCACCGCATATATCAGGGCAAGGACGGAGCCGACAAACAGGAACACCGCAGCCTCCCCGACGGGCATCGACGGCTTCCCCCTGATCCAACGCCACGGCTCTACCCAGACAGCCAGACCAGCAAGAATCAAAATCACGGCTATGGCGATCCTCGCTGCTTGCACAGTAATAAGTGAATTGAAAAGGAAACCGATCGCGATACTGAACACCAGCACCTGCGCAGCCCCAACGGTGAAAGTTCCCGTGCCCGGCCTTTTGCGTGTAATGAAGCAGGTTGCTCTCTCGATGCCGCTCGCGACCAGCAATCCCGGAAGTCCGGCACTGAGGAACGTCCACGAGATGAACGTCGAGACGTTGGCCTGGGTGTTCAGTTTGATTGCCATACTGGCGATCATCGCAAGGCCCAGTCCGAACAGAAGCGCCCCAACTCCGGTCAGTTTCGACCGCCAGAGTGTTACGAAAATTCTGAACGGGGAACTTACCAGTGAGACTATCGTTTTCACCGGACCGACCTGTATACAACCCCAGACGATCGACCAGAACAGTGATGAAATAATGAACCAGATCGTAAACGATGAACCCTCATTCCCAATAACCGAAACCCAGCGCCAGATCGGTTTGTCCCACTTGCTGACACCATCATTCACCCAGGCCAGCAGGTATGTATGCAGAAACCATGCCAGGGCAAATGATAGAACCATGAATACCAGACGCATACAAACCCAGATGATCACCTGGACGTACTTCGGCGTCGGTTTCTTCTCTTCAGTTCCTAACACCGGTTCGGCTGCTGGTGTTATTGAAGGGGGTATTTGAGGGACCTTCGATGGCGCTTCCGGACGTCCGGGCGGAACCGCTTTCAACCACTGTGCACCGTCCCACTTACGCCATCCACCTGATTCCGGATCGACCTGCCACCATGCACCGTCAGGTGTTTGAAGTCGCAACTGCGTTGCATATTCCGTGAACTGCTCGGGTGTGACTTTCCCCGCGATCAACGCATCCTTCAGTTCTGAATACTTGCGTTCGGCTTCTACGAAATCCAATAGGTGCCCTCCCACGTCCGGGTTTACCACAAGCTTTGAATGCAGGAAATTATACATCCTTTTGTTAAGAATACGTTAGGAATAACTGATTTCAAGTTGTCAGAACCAAGTATTTCGAACTGATCTTACGGGCTTATTAAAGTTAAATATAATACTGCCCGACTACGCAATATAGAACTAGAACCAGTACGGATTAATTCCGCCGTCCGCGAATAAATACCATACGGTAGCTCCCACGTGCAGCCTGTGGTAATACAACCAGGGCGTCGGTTCTTCCAGTGGAAGATCGAAGCCTGTTGTCAAACCGTCGATGTTTGCAGCGTAAAGACCACCGGATATATCCAATGACGATTCCAGGAATCCTGTTATCAATTCAGCCCTGGATGTATCACCTGTGTATTGGTAAACGACACTCATCTGCGCCGTGCCCTCATACCAGATACCGTCTGGCTCACCAACCGCACCGGGTATATAACTGAAATCATATCCACTGCCATAGACCATGGTATCCTCAATGAACTGTAATCCATTCCAGTAATCACCTGTTTCATCCTGTAACGCCAGAATTGCCCATGCCTGCACATCAAGCGGAACAACATCCATATTAATGTCGGTTGAATCGGGATCCGTGCCCGTCCAGAAATGACCATTCGTATCATTCCACATGCTCTCAACAAAAAGGAGGGCGTGTTCTGCACAGTCATGCCACTTGGTTTCAGACGTGATCAAATACAACCGTTCGAAAGCGGCATACAGGTCGATGTTATGTTCCGTTGACCTGTATGTCAGCATCTCCTGATCGGGTTCCCAGTCCCGCCAACCACCATAGAAACCCCCAAGCATATCATTCGCCCAGACATTCCACTCGGGATCATATGCTAGCCATTCTCCCATTTTTACAACTGCATCGAGATACTCCGACCCACCGTTTTGCTCGTAGAAGGCAAGAAGTGCAATCATTCCCCATGCAACGTTCCCGGTATGTGTGCTAACGCAGAATTCGTCCTCGTACCAGTGCTCGTCATCCATGTCATACCAGCCCGGCATGCGTACCGTATCGGGTTTGCCGTTCGGAAGCCATCCCGGAAAGAGCGCTAGGTCACCAGCCTGATATGCATTCCTGATGCGCCCGTCTTCAAACCACCTGTCATGATCTTGTGCATAGACCAGGGCATCCGCAATATACCCCGCCCTCACATCGTCTCCGCATTCCATGAATGCAAGCAACGCAAGTGCGTTATCGTATACAAACGCCACATTCCTGTTAACAAGGTCAAAGTCCTCACTGGAGTTTATTGACTTAAAACTCAGCAGGAATCTGGGTTCGTCCAGCCTGGGAAGATCGTACTTGATTTCATCCAGGTAGAACGTAATATCCTCGTCGTTGTTCTTATCTGAATTTGTAGCCCATCCGAATCCACCCAGAATTCCGCTTTTATCGGCACTTGCTACATTAATCTCATATTGCTGCCATTCAGTCCCGAGAATCACATATCCAAGGGTTCTTCTTTCACACGAGCTGTAGTATGGAAACTCTACTTCATCGACAGGATCACCAGTATCTGCATCACGTCCGACACCAAATGTGTAAAACTCGACCTGTTCTCCCCCGACCGCTCCCCTGGCGTAGAATGTCAGTGTGGACGCGCCAGTCAGGTCCACACAACTGTCCCACGTCCCCCAGTTTGGCTTGGGCGCGGTCTCATCAGCCTCCAGCATTCCGTTCATGAAGTACCAGCCACACCAATTCACGCCGATCGATAAAAATTGACACTCGATGCAGTCGATACCCGAATAGGTGTTGATGTTATATCTTTCATTCATCGGGGGCTGTACTTCCTGACCTGCGTGAGTTCCCATCTCCCCCCTCGCAACGAAATGGTTACCCGCAGAATCCGCGTCTGTATAAACATCATACGTCTCATGATATTGATCCTGTACACCTGCCAGGTAGCTGCAATCGACACCTATAGTCTGATCAATCACCGTTACTTCAAGCGATCTAACTATCGATCCGTCCGACCCTTCAGTAGTGATCGTGACTCTGATCGTAACTTGTGTGTCTGCATCCACCTCGTCTGGCGTAAATGTGGTTGTCATCTCATCGACGGGATCTAATGTGCCTGCGGATGCTGGATCTACAGCCCACAGGCAACTTATACCGGTTGCGTCAACTACACTCACAGTGTAATCGACCGATGTATTTTCTATAACAGCTGCCGGTCCTTGTATCTGCCCTACAATTGGGTCAGTAGCACCGGAACATACCGTTAGTAGTAAAATTGACATTAGAGCAAGTGATGCAAATACATATTTAGGCTTCATGCTTACACCTCCTTAAAGGGCGCACATTTTAACATATCACCATTCAAGTATCCATACATCATATGAGATTAAAGGAAATTCCATTTCTTGGAACTGGATCGCTAAAAAAGTGCAGCATACACTTGTTCAGATTTGGCTTCCGCAATTAGGGCAGAATTTCGATCCGGGTGGCAGTGCAAAATCGCATTCCGGGCACACGTCCGGCTCAGGCTCGGGAAGAATCAGCTGTTCGCCGCAGTTCATGCAGAATTTTGAGCCCTCGGGGTTTTCGTTACCGCACATGCCGCATTCCAGACCCGGTTTTTTGTCAACCTCAACGGGCAGACCGCAGTTATTGCAGAATTTTGACTCTACTGGAACATCCGAACCGCATTTCTGACATTTCCTCGTCTCTTTTACCTGTACCGGAGCTGCTTCGGTCACCGGTGTGCCCTTTAATTTACGGTATTCCTCCCATCTTTTCTCAGCAGCCGCGATACCTCCATCCCTGAATCCCTGTGGTTCCCATCGATCCTTCGGGTCCAACTCCTCATGCCGCTTCTTTCCCTTTTTAATCAATTGACCTAATTTACTGTTGGCGCGTATAGTTTTCTCTTTCGGGACCATCATTATCAGTGTTTCGTTCGGAATTCCCTCGACCCACTTATCCCCTTCTTTCCTGTACCATTTTCCAGTTTTCGCGCCTGGAGCCCATACGTTCCCCTGCTGGTCTCCCACAATCATCAATGATGTGATCCCACGGTAGGTCTCCTCATCGATGCGTTCGGCAAGAAAAAGATCGCGAGTTATGTCGAACCAGAATTTGAACTGGTCACGGTCGATTTTCATCGCAGCCAGATCTTCAGATTTTATATTCTTGTCCATTTTGACCACCATCGCTAATTCCCAATCGACCTTAACACATGCCACTCGTTATACAGGTCATGGTACTCGTACCTCTCCGAATCCGACGCGGTGCCGTTGTGGATCTTCGGCTCCAGTTCGTAGAATGCCCGGTAATTGACCCGCTCCTGCAATTTCTTCCATTCTTCAGGAGTGGTCGGGGTGTTCTCTGTATACTGGCGCCAGTAGGATCGGGTATTGCTCCAGAGCTCGATTCTCTCCTCCGGAGTCATGGCTTCGATCCGCTGGAAGTCAGTGTGGATGTTGTAGTCATCGCCCCTGGATACCGGGGGAGGTTCGGGCTCGGGCTCAGCCTCACTTTCGCCAAGCACATGGTCAATGACCTGATTAGGACCGCACCCGAAATAATCTGCAAGACCTGCGGCCAGTCCGGTTACGACAGCATAGCCTAAAGCGATCTTACCTGTAAAAAGCATAAATAACGCCATGGCTATTCCTGTCAGGCCCGCTTTCGAGATTTTCTGAGCATCCCAGATCTCATCTGCGTTCCATTCATCCGGCTGTTCTTCACCGGTAATTGTCTGCAGTGCGCCCCGTAATCGATCGTAAATGTCCCCCAATGACGGTACGTCAAAGCCAGCCCGTACGATATATCCTTCGGGCAACTGGCCGTTGTCCATTGCCTGAATCAAGGCCTGCGCAAGATCCCTATTACGATCCTGCTGGTCCTGGGGTAAATCCCTGACCCAGTCCGGTTCGTCATCGGACGGCACGTCACCTGTCAACGGCGGGGCCAGGGCACCCAGGCCTGCTGCCAGACCCGGCAGCCATCCACGTTCGAGGGCAATATCAGCGCCCTCGTAATTTAACCAGTCCTGAAACGTACCATCCGGGTTCTCATTTTGGAATTCTACCCAGCCGCCATCATCTGCATGTACCGGCAGCGCAAAGAGAAAATCAAGGAGTGCATAAACAAGACCGACGCCCCCGATCGTTAACAGGAACATCGTGACCTGCGACAGAGACGGCCTTCTGACACCGGACACAATCAATACCACTAACCCGATCGCTGCTAATATCAATCCAACCGCAGGGACCTTGAGAATCATTGTAATAATCAGCCCGAATGACATGCTTGCGAAGACCAGTTGAAGGACGAACCGGTCGAACATCAGTGGGAGAGGTTTTCGGGGTGAGAACAGTCTGAAAAAATTCCTAAGCGTGTGTGCCCCGTACATACCGGGGTAGTTCATCATCATCAGGAACCATGAAAGACCGATTCCCAGCCTGGCCTCATTATTAATCGGCAGGACAGCCGCTATCACTATCGCTACACCGCTGCCCATCAGTATTGCACCGAGCCCCCTCATTCCGGTTTTTCCAACTGAACTGAAAATCCTGAACGGAGCACCGATAATCGCGCCGATTGCCTTAACAGGTCCCCTGGTAAAGAACGCGATCAGAAACGACCAGAAAAGCCCGAATCCGAACGTCCAGATTGGAAACGCAGACGCTGAAAGTCCGGTTGTATTGAGCCAGAAGCCAAGTGGGATTTCAGTCTCCGGATCAAACCCATTATTAAATCTTACAAGAAGGTAGGTATGCAGTATGTATCCTGCTCCAAAAGAAAGACCGATCAGGATGAGACGTTTCAGGAAGTAAAAGATGCAGCCCCACATAAGGGATTCTTTCTTCTTTTGTGATCCTAGAGCCTTTGCGGAACCACCATGACCCGGTGGCGGTGTAAGTGCAGGCGACGTACCCCCGGGCCTTGTACTTTCGACCCATGTCGACCCATCCCACTTCAACCATCCGCCCGAAACCGGCTCAACCTGCCACCAGGCACCGTCGGATGCCTGAATACGGAGCTTTGCAACCTCGATTTGAAACTGCTCCGATGTAATTTTTCTGTTGTTTAACTGATTTCGAAGATCCTGATAGGATCTTTCTGCACCATTGAAATCCAAGTTAACACCAGCCGTTTATGAAATTAACTTAATCAAGTCCTTCCAGCACCGATGCATTTATTCTGGTTATTCCGTCAAGCGTCCCAAGCAGGAGGTTACCGTTCGAATCCTGCATGATGCAGGTAACTTCGTTATGACTAAGGCCGTTCCTTGTATCGAAAATGATAACACTGTCTCCCCTGATTCGCGTCACGCCAGTATACTCAGAACCGAACCAGTAAGCTCCCGTGCTGTCTTCATATATCGATCTGACCTTGTTCCCTGACAGACCATCCGATTCAGCAAGCGTTAACTCTATCTCCCACACATCACCATTCAGCACAAACTTCGCGCATCCCCCCCTGTCGACAAGTCCGGTTCCAGCCCACATCGCACCGTCAGAGTCCTCTGTGAGACTCGTGATGTTATCGTGGGGAAGTCCATTGTCCGTGTTGAAATACTGCCAGTTTCCATCCCGCAAAATGCTGATGCCGCCATACGGAGCCGCGTACGACCCGAACCAGACGCTACTTCGGCTGTCGCAGAATAATACCTTGACCATGTGGTGATCGAGACCATCGTCGACCGTGTAATTTTCAAAAATTCCCCCAGCGAACCGCGCAGCGCCATCGGTTGTCCCGACCCAGATTGAGCCGTCCGCAGCTTCACCAATAGACCTTACATAGTTTACGGGAAGCCCATCGTTTTCCGTCCACGTCTCAAGATTCTCACCATCCCAGCGTGTCAGGCCGCCGTCATGTGCAAGCCAGAGGTTATTCTGCGAATCCACGTGAAGGTCGAAAACATATTCCAGTTCCGGGATTCTGAATGGAGGTCTGGGAAGGCTGTTCAGGTCGAGATCACGGACAATTAAGCCGTCACGTCCACCGACCCATATCATGCCGTCCATCTCGACGATATCCAGTATCGAGACTCCACTGAGTTTGTGATGCCAGCCTTGAGGGAGTGGCACAGGCCTGTTACGTATTGCAGTCTGCTTGTTGACAATTATTACGAGACCTGCGATTACGAACAGGATGACAAACAGCCTGATGGCTGTAACCCAGAGCGGCACTCTTTCGTCGGTCTCGTTCATAGATCTTGTCTCGTGATCAGCTAACCCAGACACCCGTCTTTCATTTCCATCCTCTTTCCCTGAATCACATCCGCTTCGTCTCGATCATGCGTGACGTAAATCAATGACGCACCATTCTCAGCGACCTCATCCAGTATTACACCCATCACTTTAGTCTTTAATTCCGGATCGATATTCGTCAGGGCCTCATCCATCAGTAACCTTGATGGACGTGGTGCAAGCGTCCGTGCGATTGATACCCGCCGTGCCTCCCCTCTCGAAATTTCATCCGGCCTGCGTTTAGCAAACCCTTCAAGTCCCAGTTTATTGAGTAAATCGGTCACCCTTGCCTGCGAATCACGGGCATCAGACGCATCAAGTCCAAAAAGTATATTCTGCCCCACCGTCATGTGCGGCCAGAGTGCTGGAGATTGAAATACATAGCCCAGTCCTCTCCTGTTCGGTTCAAGCACCCAGCCTTTTACACTGACCATCCTGCCATCTATCTCCACGGCCCCGTTGTCGGGAGCCTCCAGACCCGCGATCAGCCTGAGCAGTGTGGTCTTGCCGCTTCCCGACGGTCCCACGATCACAAGCGTCTCACCCATCGCAAGGTCAAACGACACACTGTCGACCGCCTTTATCCGTCCGTAGGACTTAGATATGTCTTTGACTGATATCATTCCTTGTTTATTTCAGCACCCTCCTCGACATAAACAGATATCCAAGAACGGCAATAATAGCACCCAGGACTGTCATTCCTACAATAACAAGTGACAGTGCGACGACATTCTCGGTCGAACCATAATGCAGGTAATTATAAATCCTGATCGTCAAGGTCGAGTGTCCCGGCGGTGTAACGAGCAGCGTAGCCCCAAGTTCACCAACCGTCAGCGCGAAGACAATGGCCATCGATGCAACAATTCCCGGTAACACCATCGGAAGCTGAATCCCGAGCCACGTCCTCCACCTGTTTTTCTGAATAACCATCGCAGCCTCAATAAGTTCCGGGTCGATTCTCTTCAACTGCGACAGCATCACGATAGCTGCAATCGGCGCGAATCTGGCAAGCGACGCCATCACGGGCATCCAGATGCTTGTGTATAACGCGTTTGTCGACGGGTGATTCCAGATTGCTATCAGACCAATCCCGATTAACGGCGCGGGGATAGCGAGCGGCGCTACGCCCGGCAGCCACCATAGTTTCCCAGCCTTCCCGTCAGTGTTTAACATGATCGCCAGAGCTAAAGAGACCGGAATCACCAGCACGCTGACAAGCAGTGCTAGGTAGAATGTAAAGGATATTTCATCACTGGCCTGAGATATAGTCGCGATCGCTTCTGAGATAGATCCTATCTCCATGAACGGTAGTGCGAGCAGTACAAGCACAAGTCCTCCGACCACTAATAAGCCCAAACCCATTAGGATTTCAAACCATGGCGGGAACGACGGCGGGACAGTCCATGCCCTCTCCTGCCACGACCCTTTCATCGCAGCCTTACGGAAATTGCTCAGTGAAAAATACAGAACCAGTACTGTGATAACGAGTAAGGGAACCGACAGCATGAACGCACGTGAGGGATCACCGGTCGCGGAGAATTCCGCGAAGATTTCGAACGGGTACACGTTCACCAGGTAAAGCGATGGAACTGTGTAATCGGTCAGTGTAATCAGAAAAGCAAATCCCCCTGCAGCCATAATCGCAGGTCCCGCGAGAGGCAGGACTATATCTCGAAGAACCCTGATGTCGGGTTTATTTATTCTTCCGGACTCTATCAGCTTCGGATCAACTGCCTCCAGCCCGATCAGTATCAGCCCGATCTGGATCGGCAGCGTTGCCATCAGGAGGACCCACCATGTTCCGACCCATCCCCCGATTGAATTGCTGGAGATCACTCCCCACGAAAGCGTGTGAATGTAGGGCGGGATGGCAATCAGCGGCACAAGCAGCCATCGCAGCCAGTATCCCGGGCCACTTCGAAACCTCCAGAGGAAACACGCGACGAGGAAACCGATCACCGAGCCTGTCACTGAGACCATTAAGGCAAGCAACAGGCTCCTTAATATAAGGATAAAGGTCCTGCCGGTCGGCAGCATCAATGACCAGAGCTCATTCTGACCGCCGGCAGCGGATGAGATCGACCTGAATAGCAGTACAACAAGCGGCAGGAACGTGATCAGCAGAAAAACGAGCAGGCCAGCCCACAGGAGGACCTTTTCAGGCGTCCATGAATTCTGAACCTGCGTTTGTGCGGGTGTATTTTTCACAGGTGGGCGGTTACCTGACAAAGATCTCGGCCAGCTCGGTACTCGACTGCTCCATCATGGCATGAATTTCCTCCAGCGAGACATCCATGCCCTTAATCGATGTTGTATCGAAGCAGTTGTTCTCTACGACCGTTCCCCTTAACGAAACATGCGACCATCCAGACTCAATCAGCATTATCTCGACACCCTCGCTCAGGAGGAAATCCATCAGAACTCCTGCCTCATCCGGATTCGGTCCGCCTTCCACGAGTGCAACTGTTCCCGGAATGATCAAATTCCCAATCTGGTAATCATGCTGGTCCGGAAAAACGACGTCCACCGGATCTCCCCTATCAATGGCCGCGCATGCGTCATCGGTATCCGTAAGTCCGAACATTAATTGACCCGACACGACCATGTCCCTGACAACTGAGTTACCGTTTACCACTTTGACCCCGAGCGACTGGATTTCCTCGAAGTATTGCTTACCCTTGTCGGCTCCAAGCGATGCGTACAACGCTGCAGCCTGTGTAGCGGTCGTACCAAACAATGGTTGCGCGATTCCCAGCATCTCCGGTGGCCATGACGGGTCGAGAATATCGAAAATTGAATCGGGATAATTGCCCTCTTCTACCAGGTCGGTGTTTATGATCAAAACGCGTGCCCGTCCCGGCATCCCGGTCCAGTAATCGTCCGAATCCCTGTATTGATCGGGAACACCCGCTGCGTTACCCGACTCATACGGTGCCAGTACTCCCTCCTCCTTCAGCGTGATTGTCTGGGCGAACTCGCCGTTCCACCAGACGTCGCACTGTGGATTTCCTGCTTCCGCGATCAGTCGATTCACAAGTCCGGTAGTTTTCGATGCTTCAACATCGTAGACCGGGAGCACGCGAATGCCGGTTTCCCGCTCGAACGCGTCCAGCACAGGCTCGGAGTATACGAGATCGACCGACGTGTAGATCACTACCTCCCGGATGTCCCCGCTGGTCACACAACCTGTGATAAAAAACAGGCTCAGGAGTACACACGCTACACTGACTCTGCACATAGTTTCCATAGCACAGCATTTTATGGTTTTAGCAGCTTGAAATCAAAGCGAAAGGGGGACTGGCGCGCGATTTTGCATCAAGGGGACTGGCGCGCGATTTTGGCGACACGTTTACAATGCAATTTTTACTGAAGTTTATAGAGCCAGAATCGTGTGCCTGTCCCCGCTACATCGCTTAATCAATAAATTTAAACATCGTATAATTTGCCCTGGCATTAAAGAATGTCTAAATATTGATAGTAACCGTCAAAATATTGAATGAAGCGGGGACAGGCACTAAAATTTGCCGACCATTGTCAACAAAGATTTGCATGGCCTGCGTTACGGCAAATTTTATCGCCAGTCCCCTAAAAACACCAGTTCCCTTAAAACGCTAGTTCCTTTCATTGCTTAATATTTCAATTACCCTTTAATTTTCCCAAATGGTTTGCCTTTTATTGTACATTTCCTGATGGCAACAATGTCCTCTTCCCTGTCCGTCTCTCCCAGATATTCAATCCAGGTTAGATCTGTCCGTCCAAGCACTGTATTGAAATACTCGAAGCTCAAAATACCGAGTGTATCTTTCTCCCCTATATGTGCGTTTGCACTGGAATACACATAGCTCCAAGGATAATCGACAATACCTGCCCGTACAGGATTTCGCTCTATGTATCTCATGGCAGTTAATAAATGATCATCGGCAAGGGGACAGGAGTGGAAACGACCCGCCCATAGATGTCCAGATGAATCCTGTGTACGATTTATAAACTGTGTGTAGTTAGCATGGGCCTTACCAACTGCGCTTGAGAGCGAATCGACTCTGGAAGGAATGAGTATCAAATGTATGTGATTAGTCATCAGGCAGTATCCGATGATTTGAACGTCGCTTAGTTCGCACTGCCTTCGAAGAAAATTCAAATATTCATAGTAATTGTCGCGTGAGAAGAAAACGGGCTGCTTGTTGTTACCACGATGAGTGATGTGATGAGGGAAATCGGGGATCACTATTCTGGCTGCTCTTGGCATTTTATCTGTCCCATAAATTAATCTTGAATGAAGCGGGGACAGGCACTAAAATTTGCCGATCCATATCAACAAGGATTTGCATGGCCTGCGTCACGGCAAATTTTATCGCCAGTCCCCTAAAAACGCCAGTCCCCTAAATTAGCCAGTTCCTTTTGTCATCAGTCATCTTATATAACTTTTTCCTGCTTGACGAACAACTGCAGCCCATCCCGATTACTCACTCCACTATGTGAAATTCGTAACAGACCCATTGGCATATTGATAGTTATACATATAATTACCTCCGAACTTCAGCCCCCAACAGCCTTGTGAAACCATTCACTATTTCCTACATGTAAAAATTTAGCAGGTGAATCCCGTATAACAGCTCCTGAACTATTTGAATTCATCTTTAACTATGATATAGTCCGCCTGACGGGGCTTAGTTCTGAAGGAGTCCCTCCCGTACTTGCAAACACGATACCATTTCGGCTCATTTTAAAACTGGCAAGCAGTAACGGCATTTCTATCTAAGGATTACAAAGCCGATTCAGCGTGAACCGACACCGCCGTACGGGGCATCCGGAAGGTGGAAATATGGCTGACGAAACCTGCCAGCATCAGTGGAAAATTATCGACATTCGCAACGGCTACCTCGTGACCGAAGGCGATATGCGCACAGGTGAGCGTGCCAACTTCTTCACACTCGAGGACCGCCATCACATGGACACCTACGTCGAAGGCGATCACATCTGGCGTTTTCTCGGCAGTTCGCAATCGGTAAAATTCGACCTCCAGTGCGAGAAATGCGGCGATGTGGTCAAGCTCGATACGGTGGTCGCTCTCGCAATGTGCATCGACTGTAAGGTCGAATGCAAGGCCGCCCTCAAGGGCAAAGTGCAGGAGGGAACGTGGGTTTACCTCGCACTCTGCAACGAGACACTTCACCAGAAGGGCGAATGCGTCCCGGATGGGGAAACGCAGGCATTGACAGAATACTTCAACAGCAGGATCAGGACGCCCGGGAAGAAAGTTCTCTTCGTGCCGTGCATCCTGCGCGATTCAATCGACCTCTGCCAGGCGGAAATTATCGCCGACGTCGGCATGAAAGACATAGATTAAGCTTTACTCAAAAGGGTGACTTATACTCAAAAGGGAGACGGACATGAAAGTTTCCGAACTAAGCGAAAAAGCAGGACTCACACCATTCAATGAAATTCATGAAAAAGATATTGAAGGAGTTTTCATTTCGGACATGGTGAGCGACATAGTCGCTGGAGCACCCGCCGGCAGTCTCCTTCTGACAATCCAGACTCACAAGAATCTAATCGCAACCGCTAACCTGGTTGACACTGCTGCAATCGTCTACGTGCGGGAAAAAACACCCGCCGACGATGTTATCGAACTCGCTAACCGCGTAAAGATTACCCTCTTCGGTACCGATTTGGACTCATGGAAACTCGCTATTAAGCTCCACGAACTGGGGCTTGAATAAAAAAACGGGGGGCCATTGGGCGGGACGGACTTAGTACCCGGCGGCGCTGGTAGGGCGCCGGTATTACATCCTGAACAAAGTTCGTAAAATCAACCTAACCGGAGGTTGAGGATGGCCAGTAATCCCCTGTCCTCTATCCTTGAAAACTCTTCCGGCTCTCGCGAAGACCTGATTCCTGTCCTTCAGAAAGTACAGGCCGTCGAAGGTTTCATTTCAAAAGAGTCGGTAGGCCTCATCTCCCGCAGGCTTAAAATATCAGAAAACGAAATTCACGGGGTCGCGACATTCTACGCGCAGTTCCGGTTCACCCCGCCGGGTGAGCATCACATTCTCGTCTGCATGGGCACCGCCTGCCACGTAAAGGGCGGTGCACAGCTTGTAATTACCCTCGAACACGAGCTCGATGCCAAGACAGGTGAAACAACTGAGGATGGGAAGTTCGATCTCGACCAGGTCGCGTGCCTTGGATGCTGCGCCCTGGCTCCCGTAGTGAAAATCGACGACAAGATCTACAGCCAGATGAGTGTATTAAAGCTCAGGCAGGTGCTTGATGAATACAAAGAAGCTTGATACCAGGCGCAGAAAAGCCGTCAAGGTCTGGGACGCCTTTGAGAACAACAAAAAGCCCATCATAATCCTCGGGGCAGCGACCTGCGGACGTGCTGCGGGTGCGATGGACACCTGGAAGGCTGTCGAGAAGGTAGTTAAAAAGCTCAAGGTCGATGCTGACATCGTGGAGGTCGGGTGTATCGGACCCTGTTACCTCGAACCGCTGATGGACGTCAAGATGCCCGGAAAACCACGGGTCAGTTACTCCAATATCAGCCCTGAAAAGGTCGAGAGGATTCTAAAGGGCTTCTTCAAGGAAGATGAGATTCCGTCACGTGATGTTCTCGGGCATTTCGGAGATGAGGAGATCGACGGCATCCCGAAATTCTGGGATCACCCGATGCTTAAACCGCAGGTGCGACTCGTACTGAGAAACTGCGGAATCATTGAGCCTACAAACATCGATCATTATCTAGCCTGTGACGGTTACAAGGCTCTCGAATACACGCTTTCACACAAGCCTGTAGAGATAATGCAGCTTGTGCTCGACTCGGGCATACGCGGTCGCGGTGGAGCGGGCTTCCCGACAGGTCTCAAGTGGCGCTTCTGCCAGGACGCACCAGGCGATGAAAAATACATGATCTGCAATGCCGATGAGGGTGATCCCGGCGCGTTCATGAACCGGTCGCTGATCGAGGGCGATCCACATGCGCTTCTCGAAGGCCTGATCATAGCAGCATACGCGATTGGCGCGTCCAAGGCGTACATATACATCCGCGCAGAATACCCGCTGGCAATTAAAAGGCTGGAGAAGGCCATAGAGCAGGCATCAAAACTGGGCCTGATCGGAAAGAACATCCTTGGCTCCGGTTTCGACCTTGGGATCACTATCAAGCAGGGCGCTGGTGCGTTCGTCTGCGGCGAGGAAACCGCCCTATTGCAATCAATTGAGGGTATGCGGGGAATGCCGAGAAGCCGTCCTCCCTTCCCCGCCCAGAAGGGTCTCTTCGGAAAACCCACGACGATTAACAACGTGGAAACCCTGGGGACGATCCCGAACATCGTACGTAACGGCGCTGCATGGTACTCAGGTTACGGCACTGAGAAATCGAAGGGAACGAAGACATTCTCACTTGCCGGACGGGTACGCCGTACCGGACTTATTGAAGTCCCGATGGGAATGAGCCTGAGGGAGATTATTTTTGAAATCGGCGGTGGACTCTTCAAGCCTTTCAAGGCTGTCCAGACCGGAGGCCCATCCGGAGGCTGCCTTTCGGAGGAGTTCCTCGACACGCCGATCGACTACGATAACCTTGCGAAGGCCGGATCCATCATGGGTTCCGGCGGTCTGATCATACTTGACGATAACACCTGTATTGTCGACCTGGCAAAGTACTTCCTCAACTTCACCCAGAGCGAGTCATGCGGTAAGTGCGTCCCGTGCAGGGTCGGTACGCGTCACCTGTATGAAATTCTCGACCGCATCACAAAGGGCGATGCGGACACCGATGATTTTGAAAAACTGGAATCACTGGGTCAGGCAATCAAGGGATCAGCACTCTGCGGACTCGGCCAGACCGCACCTAACCCGGTACTCACGACCCTGAAATATTTCCGCAACGAGTACCTTGCCCACGTAAAGGACAAGCGGTGTCCCGCAGCCGTCTGCCGTGAACTTGTCACCTACCGGATCATTCCGGACCAGTGTACCGGCTGCCAGTCGTGCGTGAAGGTTTGTCCGACCGGCGCCATTACAGGTCCTCGGTCCGAACCTCATAACCTGGACGAAGAACTCTGCATCAAGTGCCGTGCCTGCTACGAGATCTGCAGGTTCGACGCCATCGCCGGTGACGCCATCGTCATCACATCCGGAGCTGAATCTGCCGAGGCGACAACGAACTGACTTCATTACTCAGATCAAAACGTTATGTCGGATAAAGAAAATGAGTGAAGAAACCATAAAGATCGAATTCAACGGACGCGAAGTTAAAGCACCGGCAGGCGTGACTGTCCTTCGGGCCGCCGAGTTGAACGATATCTGGATACCGACGCTCTGCTCGCACAAGGACCTGTCCCCGTTCGGGGGATGCCGCATGTGCCTTGTCGAGATCGAGGGCATCAGGGGTTATCCCCTCGCCTGCAACACCGGCGCTGCCGACGGCATGAAGGTCAAAACCGACACGGTCGCCATCCAGGACATGCGCAGCGAGGTCCTTCAGCTCATCCTGAGCGAGCATCCCGGTTCATGCCTGATCTGCGAGGAAGCCGAGGAGTGCAAAAAATTCATGGGGACCGTCCGCAAGTCCGGCACTACAACCGGATGCCGTTACTGCCCGAACGACAGCCAGTGTGAGCTCCAGGACCTTGTTGAGAAACTTGAAATCACAGACGTCCGGTTCCCGACCCTCTACCGTCACTTCCCGGCTGAGCACGAGGACCCGTTCTTCGATCGCGACTACAACCTGTGCATCCTGTGCGGACGCTGCGTGCGGATGTGCCAGGAGATGCGAGGAACAGCGATCCTTGCGTTCAACTATCGCGGTCCGAGAGCGAAAGTAGGGCCGGCATTCGACCGCAGCCACATCGAAGCAGGCTGCGAGTTCTGCGGCGCATGCGTTTCAGTCTGCCCGACCGGTGCTCTTGCTGAGAAAACATCCAAGTGGGACGGTAAACCCGACACAGCGGTCGCTGCAACATGTCCGTACTGTGCGATCGGATGCCAGCTCGAACTTTACAGCAAGAACGGGGCGTTTTCGTTCGCACTGCCGATCATGGACCCCGAGGTTAACGACGGACAGGCGTGCCTGAAGGGACGTTTCTGCATATCGGAGGTTTCACATCATTTCCTTCGGGGACGTAAACCTCGCGCCCAGGTTGGTAAATACTGGAAGGAAATTACGTGGGAAGAGGCACTCGACGAAGCAGGGAATCATATCAAGGACCTCAAACCGGGTGAGTTCGCGATGATAGTGTCACCCGATCTCAATAATGAAAGCCTTTATGTCGCACAGAAATTTACACGTCTCGCGGCAAAGACAAATTCGATAGATTCAACCGCACGCCAGACATTATCAGGTCGGCTGGGTCTTTGGACTGATCTGTTCGCCAACCCGGTTGGGATTCACGACGTTCACAAAGCGTCAAGGATTCTCGCGATCGGCCTCGACACCCGTTTCAACTTCTCCATTATCGGTGTTGAAATCCGAAAAGCCATGCAGAAGGGAACGAGGCTGGTAACAATCGATCCGCGTGAGTCCAACCTCGCTCGATACGCCGAAACATGGCTGCAGCCGAAACCCGGATTCGAAGGCGCCCTCCTGAAAGCCATCGCTGGTGGGAAGAGCAAATTGAATGCCGCTGCCAGGGAAGCCGGAGTCGATTCCAAACTCCTGAAGGAAGCTTTCGATGTAATTGAGTCCGGCGAAGACCTGACCGTCATTCTCGGACCCGGTGTCTTCAGGTATTCCGACGTGGAAGACCTGGCAAAAGGCATTTCAATGATCGGCGCGAAGGATAACGTCTCAATCATCCCGT